>PSRM01000226.1 GCA_003176045.1 Verrucomicrobiota bacterium
CGGGCTTTTCAGCCCGGCGTCCATCGGGCGGCTGGAAAGCCGCCCTCACCGGCAGGCTCGAAAGCCTGCCCTACGGTACGTCACCGAACTTATGCCGCAGAGCTTAATTAACCCAGTTAACCCGCTGTCCTCCGTGGCCGCTGATCAGAGCCTCGTTACCTCGGCTGCTACGGGATTAACGTCTTGCCTTCGTGAGAGTGACCGAGACATACCGCGCTTGTGGAATGGCGAACTTTTTCACTTCCACCATTACCGCCTGCGGCCTGTATTCGGCCAGGAGTCTGTCGGCGATGTTGGTTACCAGCTTTTCGAGCAGCTTCCAGCTTCGGCCCTCGCCATACTTGAGCAAGTCCTGCACGACAACGTGATAATTGATCGTCTTCTCGATGCGGTCCCCGATCGCCGCAGCATCAATATCCACGCTCAAATCAATGCTCAGCAGCAGCCGCTGCGGCTTGGCTCGTTCCTCATCGGTCAAGCCGATGCAATAAAACACTTCCAAATCAACTATCGAAATCTTGGACATGCGTTCAGGCTATTGTGGTGTAATTGACACGACTTTACAATGAACCACGAATCGACACGAATGAACACGAATGAATTCGTGTGTATTCGTGTTCATTCGCGGTTTCTTTTTCTGCAGACGTTTGACTGCCAGCCCACTAGGTGAGTTGTGGCTGAAGGCGCAGCTCGTTTTGCTCCAGCAGATCGCGAAGTTCGCGCAGGTGCTGCACAATTACGTGTGGTCTGGCCGCTTGCAACTGATCCAGAGTATTGTAGCCGGTCAGGACCGCGCAGGAGTAAATTCCCCCATGCCGCGCCGTCTCGATGTCGTGCTGCATGTCCCCGATGAATAACGTTTCGTCCGGCTCCAGCCCGTTCTCCTCAAGGATCTCATGGATTTTTTGCCGCTTGTCCCAAACCCCGATGTAAGGCTTGTCCAGGAACTTGTCGAACCCGGTCACGCCCGCCTGGACGGCAAAATGGTCGGTGTGGACCGTGCTCAACAGGAAGGTGCGGATTTTTTGCGCGCGGCAGAACTCGAGAAAATCGCGCGCATGCGGCAACTCACAAACCGAATCCTGCACCTCACGAAATCGGCTGTGAAACCAGGTCTCCAATTGTGGAAGCTTTATATTTGGGATGTGGCGATCGTAGAAGATGGTGAATGGCAGGCAGAATTCTGCCCGAAACGTTTCCAACGTCATCTCCTCCAGACCCGCCTGTGCCAGCACGTAATTGCTGGCTTCCCACACCGCCGGCAAATCATCCACCAGCGTCCCCGACCAATCAAAAATAATGTTCCGAATCACGCGTTGGAATTTAGCATGCCGCACAGAAAGCGCAGTCTCTTTTCGGGAATTATTCCAATCTGGCCCACTCTCATTAACACTGCGGCTTTAGCCCGGTGGTCCCGCGACAGCGGCATCCAAGCCGTTTCAACGGCATATTTCACACTCCGCTCAGGACACCGACAGAGCGCCGCAGTGTTAATGAGAAGGCGGCAGAGCCTCATGATACGCCTGGTGCTTGCGATAAAGTCCCAGAAGCTGCTGATTCCTCTCTACTAAGCCTTGGTCGCCGGACTGGGATGCTAAGGCGCAGGCCTTTTCCGCTGCGGAAATGGCCTCCTCGAACCGCCCCGCTTCGGCGTAGGCGGCCGCCAGGGTGCCGACCATAAGAGGATTCTCAAAGCGCGTCTGCCGGCACGCGTCTTCGGCGAATCTAACTGCAAGACCGCCATCTCTGCGGGCGGGCTCCGGGCTTGTAGCCAGAGCCCAGGCGTGGTTGTTGTTCGCCGCTGCCACCCGCATCGAGAACCTCGCGCTTATAAACAGGCTCCCGAGGGCGAAGAGCACAAAGATCGCTGCCAACGCGACAGGAGGTATAATTCGTTTTCCACTGCTGCCGGACACAATCCGCTTTCCAAGCGCAATGGCTGGGAGTTCAAATACTTTGTAAAAGAGAATAGCAAAAGCGATCACGAGCAACAGAGTCAGGAGCATCAGAAAAAATAAGACCGGACCAGGACGGGATTGTTCCGGGGTGGCCCAGGTAATCGCCAGCCAATAGTTCCGCAGCAGCGGATCATGTATCAGGTAAAGACTGTAGCTCCACAAGCCAATGTTTTTGAGGCATCGCAACACAAATCCAGGCTCAACCGTCTGCGCCTCAGGCCTGGCCAAAAGCCGGGCGGTGGTCGCAGCCGTCGCCAGCGCGAACATCGGGAACAAAAACGTGGATAGCGGCTTGAAAAAGTAACTGCCAACGCCCAGGCACAGCCACAAGCCCGGGAGCCGCATCCAACGCGGAAGCGGCTCGCTTTTCAGGAAGGCATCGGCGACGAACGCGCCGACAGCCCAACTGAACCAAAACCCGAGCGGCGACGCGCCGAGCACCCAGACGACTCGCCCCCAGTTGGAACTTTCGGCCCAGGTGGTGTCGGTTAGCCCATTCGCTGCGCGAATCGCGCCTTCGCAGACCGCCAAAATAACCAGCGTTTTCCGCCAACCGATTTTGGCGATGCAAGCCAGCAGCGCGGAGTACAGAAGATAAAGCTGCGCCTCAACGGCCAGGCTCCAGAAGCTCCCGTTGATTCCTTCGAACGTGACCGGGTGAACATTGTGGATGAGGCACAAATGCGCCCAGATCTGCCGCTGGACTTCGACGCTGTGAAAGTCTATCCCAGAGTTTACGTAGATGACCACCACACAAAAGGCAAGGGCCGCGAGGTACGGGGGATAAATCCGGAAGAACCTGCGGATGAAGAACTGGCCCCAAGTCTTGCCCTGCTGGTGAAACGCCAGGTGGATGCAAAATCCACTCACGCGACTCCCGCTCCGCCGAAACCGAGAGGGAGCAAGCACAGGAACGAGGTGGGCACAGAGGAGAAACCCCGGAACCAGCCGTTCCATGGCAGCGCATCAAGGCCTCGAAATCCGAAGTGCAGCACGTGCAGAAGCAAAACGCCCAGGATGGCCACGCCCCGGATATAATCCAAAGCGTCCAGATGGCGCGCGCCACTTCCCACGTTGGCCGTCACTACCTGGGCCTGTGTCGCGGGCAGAGTATCGGTCGAACTGGACACAGAGCGATTCTAGCAGTGGCCGTGGTGCGAGGAAATCGGGTTCTATTTTGCGGTGCCTTTTGGAGACACGGAAAAGTCAAAGGCACACGCGCCCTGATCGCTGAGAGGCTGTGAAATAATTGTAGCAGCCGAGAAGGTAACGAGGCTCTGAACAGAAGAAAGAGGGCGGAGGACAGAGGGCAGAAGAAGATTAGAGCCTCGTTACCTCGGCTGCTACGAGGTCTTCAGGTTCCTCTCAAACCCTCTCCTTGGGGGCGTCAACCTCGGAGCTCAAAACTACGGCGAAATGAGGCGGAAAAAGCCGCTGCCTTGGCGGTAGGGAACTTGAACCTGGTTTGAATTTGTGACCTGAACGAGCCAGTTCGTGCCAATGGCCTGGGGATTTGAGTTGGTTTGAACTTCCAGCCGGCAGACGATGTTGCTGGGCCAGCTAAGCATGACGTTCGTGCCGCTGGGCTTTATTGCCATCTGCAAAGGGTCGGTCACATTGTAAATACGCAAATAATCCACCAGGATCTCGCCAGGAAACACCGTGCCGGCGTTAATGGCGGTGGTGCTGGGGTTGCCGAGGTAATTGCCGCCGATAGCCATGTTCATGAGGAAAAAGAACGGCTGATTGAATGGGAACGGATATGCGCCGCCGGAATCGCTCCAGCTTGTCTGCGTCTCATAGAGATGCCCATCCACATAAAACAAGAGCGCGTTCGTTGTCCAGTCCAGGGTGTAAGTGTGGAAATTGGTGACCGCGTTGCCATCGGTGAAATGGTAAATCGCGGTGGCGTCGCTGCCGCAATGGATGCTGCCCTGGGCCATCATCGGCATGCTCCCGTTGTTTTCCATCACATCTATTTCCCCGCAATTAGGCCAATTGATGCTGGTAATGTTGGTGCCGAGCATCCAAAGCGCCGGCCAAAACCCAACCCCCGTTGGAAGCTGCGCCCGCCATTCTACGCGGCCATATTTGGCTGAAAAAAGTCCCTCCGATTTTATCCGCGCCGAAGTGTAGCTTGCGCCCATGTAGGATTCCTTGCGGGCGACAATGTGCAGCAGGCCGTTTGACACGAACGCATTGTTCGTGCGGCTGGTGTAGTACTCCAGTTCGTTATTGCCCCAGCCGCCGCCGCCGGTGTCGTAGGTCCAGATGCTGGTGTTGATGTTCGAGCCGTTGAACTCATCGCTCCAGGTGATATTGTAATTGCCATAGGGAGCGCCAGCAGCCAGCGCCAGGTTCAGATCGTCAAAGTAAACCGAGCCTGCCGAATTGTTGGCGTCGCCTTGCAACAGGATTTGGTAACGAACAAACAAGGTGCCCGGCGGCGCAACTAAATTGCTGACGGTGTTAGTCAATACAAAGGTGCTTGGGTCGTATTGGTTAGTGATGAACAAATGGTTCCAAACGCCTTTCGGAAATGCACCTGAGGCAATGGAATTGGTGGTAATAATTGCGGAGCGGTAAAGCGCCAGGATATTGGCCATGGCATCACGAAAGGTGACTTCGATCCAGGCCTGGTTTTGGCCGGCGAGGGCGTCGGTAGATGCAGTGTAAGCCCATCCATTGGCGGAATAAACCGCGCCGGGCCCGGAAATGTAATCCTGATAAACCCCGCAGTAATTCACGGCGCCGGTGAAGGCCTGATAGACCTTGAAATAATTTGTGCCGCTGTGGGCGATGGTGGCATTCGCCTCGTTGAAATTGTTTGGGCCGTAGGTCTGCCAGCCGAAGATGGTTTGGTTTTGGTTATTGGTGTCGGATTCGAAACCGGCGTTGCTGAGGAGGGTCGAGGCGTGAAGAACAAAAGGCGAGCCAAGCGCCATAATAAGCGTCGCCAACGAGAGAATTTTGCATCCGGCGCGTCGTAATGGGCTCAGGTTAGAGGCCTCGAGCGTGATGCCACCTGTGCGCGCTGGGCTATTGTCTGTCGTCCCTCCGGGACTGGAGCGCTCCCTTTTGCTAACGGATAATCTTTTTTCGGACATCATTTCTGCGAGACACGATAACCGTACGTCAGGCCGAAGCCGGCGGCAAATTGCGGTTTGCTGGAACTGTGATCCACGCACAAATCGCCGTTGCTGGCCGGCCACGGGCGCGGCAATTTGCCGCGCGGGGCGCAATCGCCAAACAAGACATCCGCGACACCCAGGCCTTCTGTGCCGGGCAACCAGGCAGCGATGAACGCGTCGCTTTGTTCCAGCGCCGTACCAAGTACAAGCGGACGACCCGAATAAAGCACTGTCACCACCCGCTTTGCGCTTGCCCTGGCCCTGGCGATAAGCCTGGCATCATCGGTGGAAAGGTCCAAATTCGACCGATCGCCTTGCGTTTCGGCATAAGGCTTCTCCCCCACGACCACGATGACGACCTCGGCGGATTTCAGATCTTTTCCGTCCGCAGAGTACGTGACTTCGGTTTC
Source organism: Verrucomicrobiota bacterium (assembly GCA_003176045.1). Lineage (GTDB taxonomy): Bacteria > Verrucomicrobiota > Verrucomicrobiia > Limisphaerales > UBA8199 > PSRM01. The sequence goes on from PSRM01000226.1 coordinate 5,500, forward strand.
AGGACTGACGGATTTTTTAAGCGCGGCAAGGAGGGTTGTGCCGCCGGGCGTAACGTTGCCCAGCTTGCCCTGCCAATCAATCGTCCAACCCCCGCACTGCATTCCGAGATCATCGGCAGCGCGGCCAACAACAGCGATGCGCTTGACGTCCTTCTTCAGTGGCAACAGGCGCCCGCTATTTTTAAGCAGAACAAGTGATTCGCGCACACATTCGCGGGCCACCTCGCGATGTTCCGGCGAACCGATTTTGGCCGTGAGCGCAGCATCGGTCCATGGATTTTGGAACAGGCCCATTCGAAATTTGACGCGCAGAATCCGGCGCACGGCGTCGTCAACGCGCGCTGGTGAAACTTTTCCTTCCGCGACCAGCACTTTCAAATGGGCGATGAACTGCGCGTAATTGTTTTTTTCGCCCGGGCCATTGGGGATCATCACCATATCCAGCCCGGCATTGATGGATTGCTCAACGTCCGATTTGTAATCGGGCCCGAGCTGGTCAATCGCCGCCCAGTCGGACACCAGGAAACCCTGGAAACGGAGTTCGCCTTTCAAGACTTCCGTGAGCAGATGTTTGTTGCCGTGCATTTTGTGGCCGTTCCAACTGTTGAACGAAACCATGATGGAACCAACTCCGGCGGTGATGGCGGCATCGTAGGGAGCGACGAACATTTTTCTAAGTGTCGGCTCATCACAAACGGTGTCGCCCTGATCTTTGCCGTGCAAGGTGCCGCCGTCGCCGGCGAAATGTTTGGCGCATGCGAGCACGGAATTTTTGTCGAGAGACTCACCCTGCAAGCCGCGCACGGCTGCCGCGCCGAGTTCCGCCACCAAGTCGGGAGACGACCCGTAGCTTTCGTAGCTGCGTCCCCAGCGGGCGTCGCGAGCAACCGCGATGCACGGCGCGAATGCCCAGCGGATGCCCGTGCCCATTACCTCCTCGGCGGTAACTCGTTCGGCTCGTTCCACCAGCGCCGCGTCCTGGGTCGCGCCCATGCCGATATGATGCGGAAAAATAACCGCACCCAAAATGTTGTTGTGGCCGTGGACAGCGTCGATCCCGTAGAGCAAAGGAATTTTCAATCGGGTCTGTAGTGCCTGGGATTGAAACTCGTCCGCGAACTTTTTCCATGTCGCCGGGTAATTATCTGGCGGATCGGAACCGCCGCCGCTCAAGACGGAACCGAGGAAGAATTTTTTGACGTCGGCTTTGTCCTTCAGCGCGTTGGAATCTACCTGCACCATTTGACCGATTTTTTCGTCCAATGTCATCTTCGCGAGCAACGTTTCGGCCTCGGATGAGGAATCGGCGGCGAAGAGTTTAGCCGTGCAGGCGAAACAAAGCGAAAGCAGTAGAATAGGAGCGCGGACAGCTTGTCCGCGAGTATTTCGCACCAGGACGGTTCTTCGCGCGGACAAGGCCGTCCGCACTCCTTTACGCGCGGACAAGGCTGTCGGCGCTCCTGTTCTTCGCCTTCTCACAATGAATTCACAGCGAAGACATCGTTTGCATCGGTGCTCAAGTCCACCCACCTGCCGGCCTCTACATGTCCATCGCAACAGGAATAATTCGCCCTTGCGTTGTGGCGGCAGGCGGCCTGCTTGTAGAACGGCACGGTCGTCCATCCGCTGCCAGGCACTGGTTTTATTACGGTTATGTCCGTGTAGTAACCGGGAGGCAGCCTATTGATATTGCCGCCGCTCTTGGGGACACCGACATCGCCGAAGAGCCAGATCTGACTTGTGCGCCGGACACTGTTCAATTTGCGAGCGCCTTGAGGTCGTCCTGAAAGGTCCAGGTTATAGCGGATGATGCCGTTGGCCGGGCTGACCGTATCTTCGAGCGGGCCATAACCTTCACACGGCGAATCGTAATAGTTGACGGTGCCCGGCAGGATATCGCCATCCAGCACGACGGTGCAGCGCCAGACGTTATTGGAGGTGGAACTGCTGGTGATGTAACTGCCATTGCCCAGATAACGGAACCACCAGTTGGTGGTGTGCGAGGCAAAATTGCGCTCGTTCAAGGGGGGCAAAGTATCACTGTTGTCACCCACATACATGACGGCCGCCGTGCCGATTTGCTTGTTGTTGTTAATGCAGGCGATGGACCTGGCCTTTTCCTTGGCCCGGGCCAGCACCGGCAGGAGCATGGCGGCGAGAACGCCAATGATGGCAATAACCACAAGCAGCTCGATGAGCGTGAAGCCGGAGCATTGGGGTCCATTGGTGCGACTATCCATAAAAATGCACCCGGCTTGCGCAATGTTTGCCGCGAGAGAACGCAGAGAACACAAAAAATGCACTTGCTCAAGCTCAGTTGACACGCACGCGGTAATAGCGCTTGGCCTGGGTGGTCGTGTCGGTAACGGTCTGAGGCGAACCGGTGCCGGGGAAGGCCGCGCCGACGTTTTGCCATGAACTATCTGTGATGCCGTTTTTGAACTGGAGTTGGTAGCTATGCCCCGCCACGGTGGGCACGCTTAAGGTGGTTGTGTTGCCATTGCGGCTGACAGCAAGGACCGGCAAAGGGACTGAAACCAGAGCGGAGGCTTGCGTTAACGTATTGGTGGGAGCGTTGTCCAGCCCAAACAGTCTCAGTCCGTACTGGATATGGTCGCCTGCGGTCGTGGGCAGCGTGATGCTGAAAGGCTGCCCGGCGACGAGATTTGTGTTGGCAGAGATGAAGCCGTTGTAACTGGGAGTGAAGTCCTCGATCCAGGCCGATGCGGTGTAGGAGGGGTCGAGGTTGTTGAATGGACAATAGCCAACAAAGGTTAGCGTTAGTCCGGCCAGCGCATCGTTGGCAATAAAGTAGTCCTGCTCAACGAATTTATTGGGCGTGCCGTCCGGGTTGGTCCAGAACGCGTCGTTGATGTTATAGAGGGTGGTGTTGGGTTGTTGCACGGCGACGCCGTTGGAAATGCTCCCGCGCAGCAGGCTGGGCGGGTAGCCGAACCCGGTGGCATAGCCCCCCACGGAACCGTCGGGATTGACGTTGAAAGCATTGATGAATCCGTTGAGCGTGGCGTTGGGATCGAAGGAAAGGTTATTTGGGTCGAACACGACGACGATTGAATTTCCGGAGGCCGAGCGGTTGAGGTTATCGGTGACCACAATAGTATAGGTTGCCTCGGCTGCGCCGGTGACATTCGCGAGCGCGAGCGTGGGGGAAGTAGCGCCTGAGACGCTGCCACCGTTACTGAGGTTGACGCCGTTCTTTTTCCATTGGTAGCTCAAGTTGTTACCAGTAGCCGAGACGGTGATCGAAGTGTTCGAGGTAACATTGACATAAACCTTGGCGGGCAGACCTGTGATGGCCGGCCCAGCCGGCGGAGGGTTGCTGGCCAACAACACTGTACCGAGACTGGCGGCGGTGGCTGGATTGGCATCCGGTCCGAGCATTTCAAATCCGTACTGGATGTGGTCGCCCGCGCCGGTTGGGAGCGTGATGCTGAATGAACCGTTGTTGGTGAGGTTGGTGGTGGTTATGCCGAGTAATTGGTAGCTGCCGTTAAAATCCTTGATGAACGCCGTCACGTTGGTCAAATAAGGCGTCACCAGGCTGTTAGTCCACAAATAGCCTGAGAATGTGATGGTCTGGCCGGCGAGGGTATCGTCCTGGACGTAGAAATTGGCGTCCATGTTCTTGGCGCCGCTGCCATCGGGGTTGACCCAGTAGGCATCGCTTGGGTTATACACGTTCGTATTCGGCGCCAGCGTCACGACGCCCCCAGGGGTCATGTACGCGCGCAGATCGGCGGTGCCCCAGGCACTGCCAAATTGGTAATTCATGTTCAAGTCGAACACGTTCATATAGCCGATCCACGTCTTGGATGGGTCAACATAGACGTTGGTGGTTTGAGCCAGGACATTGGTGGCGGCGGCGGCGGCAAGCAACCACGCCGCAACCAGTGTTACAGAGCGGAAGAATTCGGACTTCATAGGGTGGGGGATAAGTATTGTTAAACTGTGTTAATCTGCATCTTATCATAACCTTTCTCAACAAACAGCTAGCCAAGCGGCTAGTTTTGCCTTTGGTAGCGCAGATTTCCAATCTGCTGTATCGCAGTGCTTCCAGCCTGCGAACCGGCCGGATTAACCACACGTCGATTTGCCAAAGGACGGTCTGCCGATTGGAAATCGGCGATACAGCAGACTAGAAGTCTGCGCTACAAAAGCCGTGTTTCACGAGCCGTGTCCCCCTTTAAACTTCAACGCCGCCTCCGTTCGGGAGTGAACGTGCAGCTTCTCGTAAATGTGCTGCAAGTGCCACTTTACGGCGGCCACCGTCACTCCCAGCCGGTCAGCAATCGCTTTGTTCGCGTGCCCGTGCATCACCAGTTCCAAAACCTCGCGTTCGCGCTCGGTCAGGTGTTCCACCTCGGACTGCGTCGCCGCCTGCTGGCGGAACTGGCCGATAACTTTGCGCGCGATTTCGGGCGTCATCGGCACGCCGCCTTCGTGCGCCTCCTGGATGGCGGCAAGTATCCGCTCCGGTTGCGCGCGCTTGAGCAGATACCCGCAGGCGCCCGCCCGCAGCGCCTGAAAGATTCTCTCCGAATCCTCATAAACGGTTAAAACGACAATCTGCAGCTTTGGCATCTGCTGTTTGATTTTCGCCGTACATTCAACCCCGGTGGCATCGGGCAGTTGAATGTCCATTAACACCACGTCCGGTTCGGCCCTGGGAATTTTTTTCAATGCCTCGGCCACGGTTTCACAGGCGCAGACGCACGAGAATCCCGGCGTGCGGTCGAGCAGCGTCCCGAACCCTTCGCGCAGGGTTTTGTTGTCCTCGACGATGGCGACTTTGATCATAGGGGTTTCTGGGGAAGCCGCGCGCGGAATCGCACCGTCGTGCCTTGCTGCGCGTCGCTGGCAATCTCACATTCGCCGCTGATGGCGCGCATCCGTTCCTTCATATTGGCGATGCCGTCGTTGCCGGCGTGGAGAGCGCCGGCGTCCATGCCCTGGCCGTCGTCGGCGATCTCAACCACGAGGTTCTCGTCGCGGACATAGATGCGGACCCAGACACGCCGGGCGCGCGCATGGCGCACGACGTTGTTCAAAGCTTCCTTGAACGCGAAGAAGACCTCCTGCCGGAATTTGGGGTCGAGCCGTCGTTCCGGCAAATCCTCGGCGAAGTCCAGCCCGCAGGCGATAGAGGCCAGGTCGAGCAGCCGTTGGGCATAAGAGCCGAAGTAGCTCGCCAGCGAGGTGATCGTATCATTGCGCGGATTGACGGCCCAGACAATTTCGTCCAGGGAGGTGACCATCTGACGGGACGTCTCGCCCAGGTCGTCCAGGTAGCGTTCCTTTTCGGCCGTCGAAGTCGTCGGGCTTTTCACCAGCGAGGTGAGCATGTTGACTTCGGTAAGCCGCGCCCCCAACTCGTCGTGCAAATCATGCGCCACACGGGCCCGTTCCTGCTCGATCTCACGCCGGCGCTCGGCAACCTGGCGCTTCTGGCTTTGATCTTCGAGTTCACGAGTGCGCTCGGCCACTTGCCGGTGCAGCACGCCGACCCAACCGAACGCTGCGAGAGTGACGAACGCCAGCGCCCCGGCAAACCAAAGCACCTTGCCCAGCGTCCACCACGGCGGCGATTTCAATAGGGCCACGTCGCTGGGCGAGCGCAGCAATACCGTGAAGGATTTCGCGCGCCAATCGGTGCCGGCGCTCCATTCGCCCGGCTCAATGCGGCAGACCCCTGTCACCTGGACAAGGCTGCCGTTCTCGATCCCGGCAAAACTGTTCTCTTTGCTTTCCCCTTTCAGGTTCGCCTGGAAAATGACGTTGCTCTCCTGCAGCAACAGGAACTCTCCGTTGTCGTGCCGGGTTCGGTCAATCAGGCGAGCGGGAATTTGGATGAGTTTGCTGTCAAAAGCGCCCGCGAGCGCCTCATCGGTCGTGACGCGTGCCGGACTGAGCGGCGTGTCGCTTTTGATTTTGCGATAGACGGCGTCCTGCAACATCGGCGTGTAATCACCCTGGTGCACAAAACCAAGGACTTCCACCACGTCGCCCAGCGAAAGCGGCTCGCTGATTTTGGTCTGCACTTGCACGCCACGCTCCTCGTCCTGCAGATACAAGGTGCTGCCCGGCGCGAAGTATGTAACCTTGCCTGCCACTTTCACGCGGTGTCCGAGATTTTGCTGTGGCGTGAATTGCAAAAGGCTGCCGATTGGACGGACAGGCAAATCGTAAGGGCTCTTCGGCGCCGGGACTTCAACCTGCAAATCTCCCGGGCGAGGCACCATCAGGCGGATGGCAAACAACTGGCGCTGCCGATTGAACTGGGTAGAGCAGACGCCGCGCACGCGCACCGCGCTATCGGGCAACTCCTCGGGCTGCGCTACCGGCAGGTCACGCGCAAACACCAGCAACCTGCCGCTGCCGGTGGAGATTTCAATTTCATAAAACTCTGTCGCGGGCAGTTTTCTCAGTGAGCGGACCACGCCGCCGATCTCAACGAACTGGCTGTCCTCCACACCGCTGGCAAGCTGCTCGTAAGAGACAGTTTTCGCGCGCGGCATTTCGCCCTGGCCTGTCAAGGTCACTCGCCCAACACTTACCACCGGGGCGAATTCGCCGGGGCTGGCGGTCCCGGTGACCTCGACATTCTGGCCGGCCTCCAGGTGCGGCGGCGTGACGCCAGGTTCAAAACGCAGATAAATCCCCGCTGTCGCATCCTGCGCGAAATAGGAATACAACGGTTCCGAATAGAACGTGACCACGGCCTGGAGGTGAACAGGGAACTTTTGCCGTGCCTGTTCGGGGGAAAGTGCGCGGATTTCCGCGACAGTCCGGATTTCATCGGCAGCCCAACCGACCGATTTCAAGGCGAGGAACAGGCACACGGCAGCCAGCAGACGCAGGCTTGCTTTCGGGTGCGCTGGGGATTTCATTCTGGAAAATGCAGTATAGGACAGCACTGATTTAACGCAAAGGCGCAAAGGGGCAAAGATGCAAAGGAATAGGGGCTCGCATCCAAACGGACATTAACGCATCCATGCCCTCACTGCGGTTGAGGCGGCGGGCCCTACAGAAGCAGGTTCTCTGGTCGAACTCGCGGAACAGCATTCCGCCGGCATGAAAGCAAAGTCTTCGAATGTTCTGCTCGGCGGTTTGCGCCGGATCAATTTCTTCGAGATAACGAGGCACGCCGCCAGTGACCGAGAGGATTTTCAGCTTTTCCGCGGCGCTGACAGGTTTGCCGCGCCAGAACAGATTGCAAGCTGGCAGCGCCAGCGGGGGCAGTCGAAATTGCCAGGAACACCTCCCGACGAAGCCGGTTTGATTCAGAATGTTATCTTGAATCCAGGAAGTCACTGAACCGCAAAGGACGAGCACGAGCCGCTCGCGCCGTGATTGGATGGGTTCTTAAAGTTCCTGGTTTCGGGCACCAGAAAAGCATTTTGCCGTTTTGGTGCCAAATCTCATCGAGTATTATTTTGGCACCAATTCTACAAAATGTCAATCTGGTGCTGGCCACTTTTAAGCTTCCATGTTCTAACCCAAGTTGAAATGTTCGACCTGGAAACGTATGCCGTACGAGAGTAGCCGGGCTGGTGCAACGTCAAACGAGTCGCGCGTGCCTTGTGATTTTACGCAGACGCACTGGACAACTGTCCTGCATGCTCAGGGAACGACCGTTGGCGCTGGGGAGGCGCTGAACAGACTTTGCCGAAAATATTGGCCGCCGGTTTATGCGTTTATCCGGCGGCGCTGGCCGCAGCACGGGTCGCACAAGGCAGAGGACCTCACCCAGGGCTTCTTTTCGGAGTTCATCCGGAAGTTTCCGAATCTGGATATCGGGCCGGACAAAGGAAAGTTTCGCTCCTATTTGCTGGCGTGCCTGAGCAACTATCTGCGCAAGGATTGGGAACGTTCAAAGCCGACCGCCGATGTGGTCGTTCCAACGGATGAACTCGAAGCCGCCGCGGCGACCAAGGGCTGGGCGGCTTCGCTCGAGTGCACGCCCGAACGCGCGTTTGACATAGTTTGGGCTACGACCGTCGTGGAGAAGTCTTTGCAGACACTGCGCGAGGAATATGTGAGCTCAGGCAAAGGCGCGTTGCACGATCGGCTCTTGCCATTGCTGACAGGGCGGGCCGAGGCCGGCGGCTACGCGGCCATGGCGGCAGAGTTGCGCCTCAGTGAAGGGGCGCTGCGAGTAGCCTCGCACGAATTCCGGCGGCGGTTCGGGCAGATTCTGCGCGCGGAAGTCGCCGATACTGTCGCGCGACCTGAGGATACTGACGAGGAATTGCGCTACCTGCTCTCGCTTTGGGCGGGCGGTTCTTCCACAAAGTAAGAGCGGTCACAGGCCGGCGTTTTTCTCGGCGCTAGCAGGCGCATTTTTTTTCTAACAATTCCCAGAGAGCCGGTTTGAAGGAGGTGAACAGACATTCACAACACGAATAAAGGCAAATGCCGATGAACACACTCTTCACGCAGTCCAGATGCGAGACGGTAGCGATTCTACGACACTTCCCGGCGATTTTCCTGGTGGCCTGGGCCATCCGGGCGTACTGCCAGGAGGCCGGAGGCCAGTCACTTTATACGCCCTACGCCTTCACGAACTTCGCCGGGATGCCTGGTGGTCCAGGCACGAACGATGGCGTCGCCAGCGCGGCCAGATTTAATTTCCCATCTGGCGTCGCCGTGGATGGGAGTGGGAATTTGTATGTGGCTGATCAGGGTAATAACACGATTCGCAAGATCGCTCCATCGGGGCTGGTCACCCTGCTGGCGGGCAGCATCCGGCGCCCGGGGATAAACGACGGTGCAGGCGCGACAGCGCAGTTCAACAGCCCGTTCGGTGTGGCAGTGGATGTGGCCGGCAATGTATATGTGGCGGATTCGTTTAATAGCACGATCCGAAAAGTCTCGCCTGCAGGCGTTGTTGTAACTCTGGCGGGCAATCCCGGTCATCCCGGAACCAACGACGGCATCGGGAGCGAAGCCAGTTTCTTCCAACCCACAGGCGTAGCAGTGGACTCTGCCGGTTTCGTTTATGTGGCCGATATTTACAATCACACGATCCGCAAAATCACGCCCCAAGGATCTGTGACGACGCTGGCGGGCACCCCAGGCCAGGAAGGCAGTGTGGACGGCAGCGGCAAGGCGGCGAGGTTTTCGATGCCCGCCGGTGTGGCCGTGGATGGGATCGGAAACATTTACGTCGCAGATACCGGCAACCACACTATCCGGAAGATCACCCCGGCTGGCAGTGTGACGACGCTTGCAGGCAATCCTGGCGAGCAGGGCCCCATGGATGGCAGCGGGTCCGCTGCCAGGTTCACCTACCCTTACGGGATCGCAGTGGACGGGGCCGGTACGGTTTACGTGGCGGATACGTACAATTGGAGAGTGCGCAAGGTCACGCCCAGCGGTGACGTGACCACGCTGGCGGGTAGTGGTTTGCACCCATACCAAACGCAAAGTGTGGATGGCCCCGGCCAACTGGCGCGTTTCGACCAACCCACAGGAATAGCAGTGGACCCCTTGGGAAATGTGTACGTTGCGGACGAAGGAAACTATACGATCCGCAAGATCACGCCGGGAGGGGATGTTTCGACTTTCGCGGGCACTCCCCCACAAAGAGGAAGCAGCGATGGCGTTGGAAGCGGTGCCCGGTTCAGTGGGCCCAGCGGCGTGGCCGCAGACGGCGCCGGGAACCTTTATGTTGCAGATAGCGACAACTTTACCGTACGACGAATTACGGTTGATGGGGTGGTAGCGACCCTGGCGGGCGCCCCGGGGCAGATCGGCAGCGCTGACGGCGCGGCTTTCGACGCTCGGTTCGGAAGCTACACTTATGGAGGTCCCCGAGCTGTGGCAGTTGATCAGGAAGGAATCGTTTACGTTGCGGATACCGGGAACCACACGATTCGAAAAATCACCGGAGGGACGGTCACGACCCTGGCAGGAAACGCAGGCCAGCCCGGCAGCCTGGACGGGACTGGTTGCGCATCATTTTTTTACTGGCCCAGCGGGCTGGCTGTGGACAGAAACCGCAATCTTTACGTGGCGGACACCGGCAACCACACCATTCGGAAGATCACCCCCGCCGGGATAGTAACGACACTTGCTGGCTCCGCCGCCCTAATCGGAAGTGCCGATGGAGCCGGTAGCGTAGCGCGTTTCAACATGCCCAGCGGCCTGGTTGTGGACGGCGCTGGTGTGGTATATGTAGCAGACACGCTCAACAGCAGGATACGACGGATCACACCCGATGGGACTGTTACTACGCTGGCAGGGACGTACCTGGGAAGCAGTGACGGTCCTGGCAGCACGGCCAGGTTCTTTTGGCCCGGTGGGGTGGCGGTGGATAACGTCGGCAATGTGTATGTGGCCGACGATGCCAATGGCACCATCCGAAGGATCACAGCCAGCGGAAATGTTACAACCCTCGGGGGCATCCCTCTGCAATATGGCGGCGCGGACGGGATCGGAGCCGATGCGAGGTTTTACCGGCCAACAGGCATCGCGTCGGACGGTCTTGGCAATCTTTACGTGGCTGATACCGCTAACAACCGAATCACAAAAGGGACTCCCGTACGCAATCGCCCGCCGACGGTTACTTGCTTCTCCGCAGCCACGGCTGAGTGCGGAGCCCCTGTCACGCTGACGATCGCTGCGAGTGACCTGGATGGAGACGCTATCACGGTTGTATGGAAGGTAAACGGACAGGCGGTCCAGACGAACGAAGTGCCGAGCAGCCTGCCACCCAACTCAAATAGCGTTAGCCTCTTAATCGGTCTAAACCTGGGAACGAACCTCATCGAGGTTGCTGCGACGGACGGTGCTGGCCATGCTGCTTCCTGCTCAAACTCGGTGGTTGTGGTGGACACTAAACCTCCCGTGATTCTCTCTGTCGCGGCTAATCCATCTGTGCTCTGGCCGCCGAACCATCAGATGTTTGCGGTGGATTTGTCGGCTGAGGTCAGGGACGACTGCAGCCCAGCGACCTGGAAAATCGTCGGTGTGACTAGCAACGAACCCGTGACGGGGCCGGGTGACTCGGGAACCGCACCGGATTGGGGCATTGCCGCGGATCATCAGGTGCTTCTGCGTGCGGAGCGGGCTGGTTCGGGCGCTGGTCGAATCTACTCCATCATGGTCGCAGCGACAGACTCATCCGGCAATTCTTCTGGAACGGTGGTAACGGTCACGGTGCCCAAAAGCCAGGGGAAGGCGGGGCGCTGACGCAGCATTGAGGAAACTCGACGCGGCCGCGATAATCGCTGTAACTTTCACCCGTGCCCGACGCCCCAAGCATCCGCCCTTTCGGCGTGCCAGGCAGCACGACGTGCTTGACATGCGGCGCCGAAATCCCGCCAGGCGTGAGCCAATGCATCAGGTGCCTCATCGAATTGGCCGTGGGCGTCATTCCATCGCCGGTACTCGACCCTGGTGTGCCCTCTGAGGCTGTCTTGAGTTCGGCCCAAGATGATTTGGCTACGCGTGAGTTCGCGCACTCGCAGCCAGGCCAGAAGATCGGCCGCTACAAATTATTGCAGCAAATCGGCGAAGGCGGTTGCGGCGTGGTCTATATGGCCGCGCAAGAGGAGGATTTGAGGCGGCTGGTCGCGCTAAAAGTCATCAAGCTGGGCATGGACACAAAGCAGGTCATCGCCCGGTTCGAAGCAGAGCGCCAGGCCCTTGCGCTGATGGACCATCCGAATATCGCAAGGGTGCTCGATGCAGGAGTGACTGAGTCCGGGCGTCCCTTTTTTGTGATGGAACTGGTTAAGGGCGTCCCGGTGATCCGTTATTGCGACGAAAGCCGGCTGGATACGCGGCAGCGATTGAGAATCTTTGTCCAGATCTGCCACGCCGTGCAGCACGCCCACCAGAAAGGAATCATTCACCGGGACCTGAAGCCCTCGAACATCCTCGTCGCCGACCACGATGGCGTGCCGGTACCCAAAGTCATTGATTTCGGCATCGCCAAAGCCACCAGCGGCCAAATGCTGACTGATAAGACGGTGTTCACGGCTCTGGAGCAGTTCCTCGGGACGCCCGCGTATATGAGTCCCGAACAAGCAAAGCTCAGTGGCCTAGATATTGACACTCGAACCGACATCTACAGTCTGGGAGTGCTGCTTTACGAACTACTCACCGGCAAAACTCCGTTCGACGCGGCCTTGTTTGTCCGCGCGGGTCTAGACGAGATCCGACGCATTATTCGCGAAGAAGAGCCGCCTCGGCCATCCACCCGTCTTAGCACCCTTGAAGCTTTGGAGCAGAGAAACGTCGCCAGCCAGCGGCAGTGCGAGCCCCCCAAGCTCGTGGGTTTGGTGCATGGGGACCTGGACTGGATCGTAATGAAGTCGCTCGAGAAGGACCGCAACCGTCGCTATGAGACAGCCCACGCCTTTGCCCGTGATATCCAGCGCCATCTTGACCAGGAGCCGGTTTTCGCCCGCCCACCCAGCAGTTTGTACCGCTTTCAAAGGTTTGTCCGCAGGCACAGCGTCATTTTTGCTTCGGCAAGCGCTGTGGCCTGTGCGCTCATAGTTGGGCTTGGATTCGCGATCTGGGCGCTCGGCCAGGAAAAAGCAGCCCTGCGACGCGCGATCGCCGCGGAAAAAGCTCAGGCACGGCTGCGGGAGCAGGAAGCCATTCTGCGAGGGGAAGCACAAGCGGCTCAGCGGAAGGCAGAAAATTCCGAGATTGAGACAAGGACAGTGCTCGATTTTTTCCAGACCAACGTGCTCGGGGCCGCCCGTCCCAAAGGGCTGGAGGGAGGGCTCGGTCCGCAAGTGACAGTCCGGCAAGCGCTCGATTTGGCGGAGCCGAGAATGGCCGGCTCGTTTATAAACCGACCTTTGCTGGAGGCCTCGGTTCGGGAGGGCCTCGCGGGCACTTATTATTACTTGCGTGACTATGCCAAAGCCACGAAACAACACGAGCAGGTTCTTTCCCTGAGAAAGGCCATTCTCGGACCGCGAGCTGAGGCGACGGAAACGGCCATGCACAACCTATTGAGAGACTTCCTGGCGGGGGGCAGGTTCCACGATGCTTTGCCCTTGGCCGAGGAAGTGTTGAAAATTACACAAGCCAGGCCCGGGCCTGACGTGCCTGCCACCATCGCGGCCCTTAACTCATTAGCGGCGGCCCGTCTTGGAGCCGGTCAGGCGAGCGAAGCGCTACCTCTTTTGGATCAGGCGCTGAGACTGCAAAGGGCCAGGCTCGGCACTGAACACCCGCTCACTATCGAAGCCATGTGCAACCTGGCAGATGCGGACAAACAAGCCGGCCTGCCAAATGAAGCGCTACATCTCTACGCGAAAGCTTTCGAGCTGAGCGGAACCAATCCCGATTCTGATCAACCCAACTCGCTCCGCGTGATGGACAAACTGGCCTCGATCTTGTGGCAGCTTGGCCGTGCGCCAGAAGCCAAGCGGGTATCCACAACGGCCCGTATGCTCCGGCAGCGCATGGCCGGCAAGAGCCAGTTTTCGATGATGGAAGTCGAAGCCGCTCATGCTGACGTGACTCACCTCGAGATGGTGGTTGAGACCAATAGGGCCAGGTTCGGCCCGCATGAGGCCGATACTCTCAGGGCCATGAACAACCTGGCGATCGCCTACAGGAAAGCTCGGAGCTTCAGTCATGCGGTAACCCTACAAACCGAAACATTGCGGCTCCAGCGCGCTACGCTGGGTCCGAATGATCGCGAGACGCTATGGTCCATAGACAGTTTGGGGCGTGCTCATCTGGCAGCAGGGAACGTGAGCGACGCGGTGCGTATCCTGGAGGAGGGCCTGGGGCTCTGGCGGGCCAGTTTCGGTTTGGACGACTGGGATACATTAGCAGCCATGCAGCTCCTGGCCGGCGCTTACATTCAAGCCGGGCAGCCCACCAACGCGGAGGTCTTGTATCGAGATGGATTGGATCGCTTTCGGTCCCAGGCACCATGGCTCACGGCCGGCGCCCTGGACGGCCTTGGCGAATGCCTGATCCGCCAGGGAAAGTACGCAGAAGCCGAGGAATCGCTGCGCGAGTCCCTGGCCATTCGGCAGAGAGAGCGTCCGAATGAATGGCCGGTGTTCCGAACGCAGAGCCTGCTGGGCGCGGCTTTGATGGGCCAAGCCCACTACGCCGAGTCGGAGCCGCTGCTTCTGGAAGGGTTTGAAGGATTAAGCAAACGCGTATCAGAGATCCCGAACTTTCGTCCCGGGATTCTGGAGCGCGCTGGCGACCGGTTGGTCGAGCTTTACACCAAATGGGGCAACCAGGAGAAGGCCGCGGAGTGGAAGCAAAAGATTGCCAAGCTCGACACGGCTCCCGTCGGCGCACCCACGCCGCAGTAGGAACAAGATAGTTCCTAACAATTCGCCCCAGCCCGGTTTGAAGGGAGTGAATGAAACCAAAACAACGAGGTTGTTGCCGGAAAGCTCAACTATGAACACCATTTCAAAAAAAATCACTCATTGGTCCATCGCTCTGGCCACGCTGTTTTTGTTCCGTTCGGCTCCGGCCCAGACTGGCACAGACACGTGCCAGGCCCAGTTAAACGCACTCAAGGGGGTTTTGATTTTTGACCCTGGTTTCGACGAATTCTACGGTGGGACCCGAGTTCTTTACCATTGGTACCCAGTAGCAGGGACGGACTTCTTTATTCGGACCGATCATTGGGACGGCGACGCACTGTTCGTCGAAGGTCCGCTTTATTTGGGGCCTTACGACCTCGTGATGGATGATTCCCAAGCCGTTCCAGCTTCGGCAATCCCGGCTTGTCTGGATTTCACCCCGCGCATCCTGTCAATCGCCAAAAGCAGCACCGGTAACTGCGCGCTCACCTTTGCCGGCGGCCCCAACCGAGTGTATCAGGTGCAGGCGGCAACCAACCTCGCGTCACCCGTGTTTTGGACAACAGTGACCAACAACCAGGATGGAGCGGCCAATTTCACATCCGATTGGAGAGGGCACTGGTTCCATACGGACCTGAACGCGACGCATTTCAGCGCCCGCTTCTATCGCGCATTGCTGGAGAAGTCGCAGGTGAACTACACGGTTTCGGGCAACATCGCTTATGTTACGGACAGCCCTCACGCCGTTGGGGATGTCGTCCTTGATTCGACCTACGCGGGCCATCCCGTTGTCAGCATTGGAAATTACGCGCTTGCAGGTTCCGCGCTGACCAGCGTGATGATACCCGAGAGCATTACGAACATAGGGGCCGGGGCGTTATCAGGGTGTGCTGGGCTAACCAACATTGCGGTGGGCGCGTCCAACCCGGCGCTCAGCACCGTTGGAGGGGTCTTGTTCAACAAAACCCAAGCGAACTTGCTGCAATTTCCGGCGGGTCGGGGAGGAATGTACGTCATCCCCAATACTGTAACTAACATTGCGCCGTATGCGTTTTGGTATTGCCAGCGCCTGACGAACTTAACAATGGGCAGTGGTGTCGTCGGCGTCGGGGACTACGC
The DNA here is from genome assembly GCA_003176045.1 of Verrucomicrobiota bacterium. GTDB lineage: Bacteria > Verrucomicrobiota > Verrucomicrobiia > Limisphaerales > UBA8199 > PSRM01. The sequence continues at coordinate 20,946 of PSRM01000226.1, forward strand.
CTTTGGCGTTTGTGGCGTGACGGCCGTGACCATACCCGACAGCGTCAAGCGCATCGGCAAGGGTGCGTTCATGTCTTGCAGCATGTCGAGCATGGTCCTTGGCAATGGCGTCACTAACATGGGTAATTACGCCTTTTCATCCTGCGGAAATTTGACGAATGTGACGGTTGGCGGAGGCGCGGCCAGCATCGGAAATGAGGCGTTTTGGGACTGCGAAAGCCTAAGAAGCGTGACCATTGGCAACGGAGTCACCAGCATCGGGGTTGATGCCTTCGAAACCTGCGTTAGCCTGACCAGGGTGACGATACCCGGTAGTGTCACCAGCCTCAGGGATTTCGCCTTCAATGGCTGCACCAAGCTGACCAGTTTCAAGTTTCTAGGAAACGCTCCCGCCCTGGGAAGCTCGGCGTTCTACAGAGTCGCAACGTCCGCATTAGTTTATTACTCCGCCGCGACCAGCGGTTGGGGTTCGACCTATGGCGGGCTACCGACCATGCCCCTCCCGGTCCCTGCGCCAGGACCGCTGGTGCCCCCATCGGGACAGTAAATAGCCAACAGCCTTTTCCCGCGGTTGAGATGGCGGTGGCGGCGTTTCCATAACTGAATTTTCTGGCACTCATATGTGATGCCAGAACATCGTCCACAGATTTCCCTGACCGAGGACGAGGGATGTGGCGGACCAAGTTTTCTCCGTACGGTTTACACCCCACTGACGGAAAGGGGTTTTTCTGAAACACTAAAGTTTGAGGGACTAGTATTCCAACGGAGAATAATTATGAGAGCTTGGAAGGCAAATGGAAGCGTGAAACTTGTAACCCAGCTAATCGGCATGCTGGTTCTGTTGTCGTTACCTGTCACGGTGCGAGCCCAATTCTCTTTCATCACCAATAACGGTGCCATCACGATTACCGGATACAGCGGAACCAACCCTGTGGTAGTCATCCCCAGCTCAATCAGTGGACTGCCGGTCACCAGCATTGGCTATGGAGCGTTCTCTCGCCACTTTAGCCTAACCAGCGTCACCACCCCGAATAGCGTCACCAACATTGGAGGCGAGGCGTTCCGTCTCTGCACCGGACTGACGAGTGCCAATATTCCGGACAGCGTCACCAGCATCGGGCCATCGGCGTTCTCTAACTGCTACGGACTGACAAGTGCCAATATTCCGGACAGCGTCACCAGCATCGGGCCATCGGCGTTCTTTTCCTGCTCCAGCGTAACTAATATTCTAATCCCCAACAGCGTCACCAGCATCGGCGTCAATGGGTTCGCTAACCTGAGCAGCCTGACGAACATTGCGGTGGACGCATCAAATCCGGTTTATAGCAGTGTCAATGGAGTATTGTTCGACAAAAGCCTAGCCACACTCCTTCAATTCCCAGGCGGACTTGTCGGAAGTTACACCATTCCCAGAAGCGTCACCAGCATCGGCTCCGGTGCATTTTATAATTCCGGGCTGACCAATGTTACGATCCCTGAGGGTGTCAGCAACATCGTCGCGGATGCTTTCGATTACAGCCATGGCCTAACCAGTGTCACGATCCCCAAAAGCGTTACCAGCATTGGCTCAATGGCCTTTTCCTACTGTTTCAGCCTGACAGCGATTTTTTTCCAAGGAAATGCCCCACCGGACACTTCATATATTTTTTATGACTCGCCGACGACAGTATATTATCTGCCGGAGACAACGGCGTGGGGTGCGACCTTCGGCGGTAATCCGACAGCTCTATGGAACCCCACATTTCAAACCACTGCTCCTCCCTTCGGCGTCCAGAATAACCAATTCGGCTTCAACATCATAGGCACAACCAATATCCCTATCGAAGTGGAAGCCACACCCGATCTTAAAAGCGGCACTTGGATCCAGTTACACAATTGCACACTTACAAACGGCTCCATTTATTTTAGCGATCCCCAGTGGACGAACTATGCCTCACGGCTTTACCGTATTCGCTCACCGTAGATGTGCCGAATGAAACTCGCAGCCGGGAAAAAGGGAGCGAGCCCAGGTATAGAAACCACTGAACAGAAGCTGGCGGAGGAGCAACAGCGTTGCAGTGAGTCAGCAGACGTCGCCATGGGCCGAAGCTCCCGGGACGGAAGCTGCCACCAGCGAGAAAGTAATGGCCGGGAATGTTTTCCAGTCGTTCATGTACTAATGCGTGCTGCTGCGCTATCTGTTCACCCCCTTTCAAACCAGCGGCCGGACAATTGTTAGTAACAAAATGAGTTGGTATCATGGTGCACCCGTCAGGTGGTGAACCTGAACCAGAGGGCCATAAACAATTGCGCCGGGTCAGGGGACCCGGCCTACAAAACCTGTAGGCCGCGTGCCCTCACGCGGCGGGAGTCATGACGTTGTCTATAGTCCGCGCTGAAATCCTAATTTATTTCCTGGCCTCACTAACAATTTTCGCCGTGAGTTTGTCTGGCACTCGTTCAAAGTGCGACGGACTCATCGAATAACTCGCACGGCCCCGGCTGAGGCTACGGATCGCGTTGGCGTAACCCCATAGCTCTGACAGTGGAACTTCGGCCTTCAGAATCACGCTACTCTGCCCAGGTTCGACCGTGAGTATGTTTCCTCGGCGACGAGTCAAGTCGCCCAGCAAGTCGCCCTGTTCTTCATTGGGCGCCTCTACTTCTACGCACATCAATGTTCCAGAAGCAGAGGATTTGCTTTTCGCAGCGCTTCCTGTACGGCAATTGCAGCAGCCGATTTGAACGCAGGCTCGTTGGAGTCCTTTTCGTGAGCCGCTCCATCGAGGATGTCCACGTGCACATCCACGACCGGGTATCCAGCCAGGACGCCTTCCTGCAATCCTTCCTGAATGCCGTTTCGAACGGCTTTCAAAAATTGCTGCGGAATATTTCCGCCGGAGACCAGGGTCTCGAGCGAAAAGCCGCGTCCCGGCTCATTCGGACGAACGGCCACGCTGACTCGAGCATACATTCCAGCGCCGCCGTTTTGTTTCCTGAGCAGATAATCCGCCTCCGCTGAAGTTGAAATGGTCTCGCGGTAAGCAATGGCCGGCGGCTTGGAGATTCCGCGCAGGCGGTGAGACCGGCAGATTGGCCGGCACGTTTCGAGCGGAAAAATGAAAAGCCCTGAGGAACGCTCAGGGCTTCAGGAAAGGAGACGCAACGCGCGAAACGTGTTTACATAACTCCGCCTGACCCTGGCGCTCGCCGGGCCACCGAAAGTAAGATGTAAAGCACTTTGCGCATAAACCGTAAAACGGTTGCGGGATAGTATCTACAACAGGACTTGCCGAATGTCAAATAGGGATTCAATGGCCTAAGGAATTTTTTGCCCGCGAATACGCGAAAAGACGCGCAAGATTTTTGTTTTAGCGTGTTTAGCCTGGTCAGCGGGCAAGCGGAAGAACGCAGGACCATGCATCCGAAAGCTTCCGCCAGGCGTATAGCTTTCTGACAACTCAAAATGAACTCAAGAACGGTGAAATACCAATGTGGGCTTGGGGCTGCCTTCGCTGTAGTCGCCGTGTTGCTGGCACAAACTGGGTGCGAGCGAACGGAATCGAGACCATCAAAAGCACAGGAAACTCGCGGCCAAACCCAACTCGTGGCCCGCAATCCGGAGCGAATTGCGCTGACTCCGCTGGATGGCGATGGCCCGCTCGATCAGAAAATTGCCGCCACGCAAGCGCGCGCCCGGTCGGCTGCCGATCCTTCTCAGGCATTGGAAAGGCTTGGCTGGCTGTTCATCGCCAAGGCGCGGGTCAGCTTTGATCCCGGATTTTTCGCGCTGGCGGAGCAATGCGCACTGGCGATGGACGGACGCAAGCCAAATTCACCCGAGTCCTTGCTGTTACGGGGCTATGCATTGCAGAATCTGCATCACTTCAAGGAAGCTGAACGGGTGGCTCGCGAGTTGGCGCAACGCCGGGGCTGTTCGTTTGACTACGGCCTGCTGGGCGACTGCCTGATGGAGCAAGGCCGGCTTGGTGAAGCCGAGGCGGCGTATCAACGCATGGCGGACATCAAACCGGACCTTTACGCCTACACCAGGGCCGCGCACATGCGCTGGCTCAAGGGCGATTTAACCGGAGCCATCGAAGTAATGGAAATGGCGACGCAGGCAGTGAGTGCGCGCGATGCCGAACCAGCGGCATGGGTCTTTACTCGCATGGCGCTTTATCAACTGCAGGCCGGTGAGCTCGCTAAATGCCGGCAATACTGCGATGCCGCACTGGCGTTTCAGAAGGATTATCCGCCGGCATTGCTCGCGCGCGGGCGCCTCCTGCTCGCCCAGGAAAAATTCGGGGAAGCGGCCGAAGCTCTCGGCCTGGCAGCAAAACTAAATCCTCTTCCGGAATACCAATGGGCGTTGGCGGAGGCCTTGCGTGCCGCAAATCGCACAAGTGAAGCCGAGGCGGTCGAGCGAAAACTTGAGGCGCGCGGCGCCGCGGCCGATCCGCGCACGTTAGCGCTCTTTCTGGCCACGCGAGGCGTCAGTGTCCCAAAGGCGATCAAGTTGGCGCAGGCGGAACTGGAAACGCGTGGCGATGTGTTTACCCACGACGCGCTGGCCTGTGCGTTGATGGCCGCGGGCCGATTCAGCGAGGCGGCCAAGGAAACGCAATTGGCGCTAAGTGAAGGCACCCAGGACGCTCGGCTGTTTTTGCACGCGGGCATCGTGGCACAGGGATTGTCCCTGGCGGCCGAAGCGGATAAGTTTTTCGGCGAGGCAGCGGCGCTTGGACAGATGCTGCTCCCATCGGAGCAGGCACAATTGAAGGATTTCTACGATCGTCGTTCGCGCGTCAGCGCGGATGTTTCGCCAACCGAAAACAACAACCAAAGAAACAAAGAAAGGAGCTAGTTCAAATGCTCACACAGAAGCAAATCGCGGCAGCCGGTCTCGCGCTGGCGACGCTAACGGGAGCGTCGTCTCTGCGCGCCAGCAGCCACATGGATGCGCCACTGATCGTGCTCGATCCAGCCGCCAACACAACGGACGTCTATGCGTTCGTCAGCACCAATAGCGGGCAAAAGTACCTAACCGTCGCCCTGGGCGTTTATCCGTTCGAGGAACCCGGCATCGGACCCAACAAATACAACTTCGATGACAACGTACTTTACGAAATTCATCTTGGCCTGGGCACGAATTACACCGTGGGCAAGGCGGATCTGAGTTATCAATTCCAGTTCTCCACTCATTACAAAAATACAAACACGATCCTGCAATCGTACCTGGGCGTGATCCAGGACGTGGACGACGTGAACCAAAATCTCACCCAGACCTACACCGTCTCAAAGGTGGACCATCGGCATGGAGTCAGGCATCCGGTCACATCGCTCGGCAGCGGCGTCGTGCCTCCAAATAATCAAGGCATCGCAACGCCGAAATATAATCAGGGCGACAATGGCGAGAATCCGGCTAAGCCGGGTGTAGCGACGGAAGGCGAACTGGACCATTACACCGCTCAGGCCATCACGAATCTGGCGGATGGCTACCGCGCATTTGCCGGCCAGCGGGACGACGGTTTTTATGGCGACATCTCGGCGATATTCGACCTGTTGCAACTGCGCAATCCGGGCAAGGACGCGCAGGCTGGTTTCAACATCCATCTCATGGCGCTGGAAATTCCTGTGAGCGAACTCGGCGGCGATCAGCAAATCGTGGGTGTGTACGCCACAACGAGCCGTAAAAAAATCAACATTCTGCGCACGGGGGCGCAAGGGGAGCGCTCTGATAGCGGACCGCTCCATAACGGTCAATGGATCCAGGTCGCGCGCCAGGGCAATCCGTTATTCAACGAGGCGCTCGTGGCCATCGCAGACAAGGATTTGTACAGCCGCACTTCACCCGCTCAGGATGCGAAACTTTTTGCGAAGTATGCGCTCACCCCCGAATTGGCGCATCTCCTCAACGCGATTGTGTTCGGGTCCACCGTGGCGCCGGAAACCAACCGGACAGACCTCCAGGGCATCTTCATTCCGGACATGATTAAAGTGGACCTCTCGACCGGACCAGTGCGCCTCGCAGGTGGCGGGCCGACGCATCCCACCGATCCCGACGACGCCGGTTTCTCGCGGCTCGGCATTTTTGGCGGCGACACTCTTACAAGCGCGATCCAACCCGGCTTCGGCAATGGCACTGTTCCCGGAGGCTGGCCGAACGGACGCCGATTTGGCGACGATGTGATTGACATAGCAGTGACCGCGGTCATCAGCGATTTGCGTGTCAGCCCGCCGGTCATCAATGGTCCCGCGGGAGACAACGTGAATACGAACGACATGGCCTATAGCAAGGTGTTTCCGTACGAGTCCACACCACAAAACGGACGTAATCACGTGCACTCTCAATAACTCATGCGTCGGGCGGGGAAGATGATTCTTCCCCGCCTGGCGGGCCCGGTGTTCAAAGTTCAAGGTTCAAGGTTCAAAGTTCAAAAAACCATGAAGCCAACCTCGATTTTGCGTACCAGCGTCCACGGAGCGCGACCTTTCCCCCGTAGGGGTGACCTGTTTATAGCACCGCCGGCGCCACCCGAATCACCAAACCCCGTAGGGGTGACCTCTCGAGGGCGTTCGTCTTTGCCAGGTCGGTCAGGTCACCCCTACGGGGTTTGGCGAGGGTTATCAGGACGCGGGTGCTATAAACAGGGCACCCCTACGGGGTTGGATGCAGCCGCCCCGCCCGCCCAACGACTTGTGGCGATTAATAGTGCTCAAGCTTCGGGAAGAAAGATATCGGTAATGACAAGGCGTGAACGCCTCGCTCCTCCCGTTCGCGGCTTCACCCTCGTGGAATTGCTGGTCGTTATGGGCATTATCGCCGTGTTGGCCGCGATGTTACTGCCTGCGCTTTGTCGCGCGCGCGAACAGTCGCGCCGCATTTCTTGCCTGTCAAACCTGCGCCAAATCGGAGCCTCTGCATCGCTGTACATGGCCGACTACAACGGGAGTTTGTTTCATCATCACGAAGGCTGGGTCCTCGATGACGGAACGCAGGTGGAAAGCCTGCCGCCGTCGCTCGACAGGGTTGCGGGCGGGGGCATGGGCAGCAGCCAGGCCGAAAAGCCGTGGGTGATTTTCCTTCAACCTTATCTCCAAAGCCGGCAGGTTGCGTTTTGTCCGTCCGACCAGACACCGCGCTCGCAGTTTCTTGCCACTACCCTTGCCGATTACAACGGCGGCAGCACCTCGATTTCCCAGGAACCGCCGGCAAACAGCGAATTGGCGCTGGCGAAAGCCGGACACCTCACCATCGAAAGCTACGCCCTCAACTCTGTCTTCACCCACAAGTCGGCCCGTTATGCCCTCGAGGGTCTGCTTACTGGATTCGCCACCGAAGGCGCTGTCGGCGCCTTGCACGACTCCGAGTTGATCATATTCTCTGAACGCGACTCCGAGGCATTGGACGCGTCCGACAACGACGCCTATGGCAGTGTCGAACAGGATGATTACGATACCTGGGTCGGCGAAGCTGCGTTGGTCCGCTGGGGCGGTGGAAAATATGGAAATCAGGGTTGGCTCCGGTACGACCGCCACGGTCGCCGCTCAAATTATACCTACAGCGACGGTCATGCGCGCGGCCTCCGTTGGACCGACGCGCGCCTGGATGAATTTCCCAGGCGCGCAATCCAAAAGCCGCTCGCCAACCCGCCGCAATGACTCTCGGCGCATCAGGAGATGAAATGAAGCCTTTTGACCCGGCTCCATCCTCTGTGGCTACGGCAACAACCGTGCGCGGTAGAATCTCCGGCCAACATTGGAAGACTGCGCATCCGAGAAATAAAACGGCCCGCTGCCCAGCAGGTTCGTTTGCAGTGGAACCCACGTCGTGAGATTGGTGCTGCCCTGAATGACCACATTGTAACCAGCGGGCCCGGAGACGTCGAACCCAAACAGCCCGTTCGAGAACCCAAAGGCGCCGTCCGTGGCGAGAATTACCAGCGGGCCTGGGACGGCCTCGGCCACGTAGGCGGACACGTTGGTTCCCGCGTTCGAAAAATCGCCGCCCGCGTACAACCTGCCGCCCGACGCCGCCAGCGCCAACACCCTGTCATTCATCCCTGAGGCGCAACTCGACCAATTCGTCCCGTCCCATTGCGCGAGGCCGATGGCCGGGTTGCCGCCGGCGAGTGTGAAATTGCCGCCCACATACAACGTGCCGCCCGAGACCGCCAGCGCGTACACATTTGTAGTGCTGTATCCATAAAAGCCGCCCGCCAATCCCGAGCCGAGGGCCGACCAATTGGTTCCATCCCATTGGGCGACGAAATTGGCCGGATTGCCGCCTGCTGTCGTGAAACCGCCGCCCGCATACAGGGTGCCGCCCGACAACGCCAGCGCGGCCACAGTGGTGTTCAGTCCCGAGCCGAGGGCCGACCAATTAGTCCCGTCCCACTGCGCAATGTAATTGGCCGGGTTGGCGCCCGCCGTCTGGAAGGTGCCGCCTGCGTACAATGTGCCGCCGGATGCCGCCAAGGCGTTCACACTGGTGATCGTCCCCAAGCCCAGCGCCGACCAATTCGTTCCGTTCCATTGCGCGATGTGGCTGGCCGGATTGCCTCCCGCACTCGAGAAATATCCGCCTGCATACAAGGATTTGCCTGATACCGCCAGCGCCAACACCCAGTTATTCACACCGGAGCCAAGCGCCGACCAATTCGTCCCGTTCCATTGCGCGACGTAATTGGCTGCATTGCCGCCCGCCGCCGTAAATTCCCCACCGGCATACAAAGTGCCACCCGTCACCGCCAGTGCTAAGACATTCCCGTCCATCCCCGACCCAAGGGCCGACCATCTGCTCCCGTCCCATTGTGCGATATGATTGACCTGGTTGCTGCCTGCTGTTGTGAAAGCGCCGCCTGCGTATAATATGCTGCCAGACAGCGCCAGCGCATTTACCTCGTCGTTCAGACCCGAGCCGATCGGCAACCAACTGCTGCCATTCCATTGCGCGATGTACCCAGCCCGGTTGCTGCTCGCGCTCAAGAACGAGCCGCCGGCAATCAACGTGCCGCCAGACATCACCAGCGCACCCACATAGTTGTCCATGCCTGCGCCGACCGGTGACCAGGCACTCCCATTCCATTGTGCGATATAATTGGCCGGGTTGCCGCCCGCGGTCGTGAATTCGCCGCCGGCATACAAGGCGCCGCCCGACACCGTCAGCACACCCACATAATTGTTCATGCCTGAACCGGCCGCCGACCAAGTGCTGCCGTTCCATAGCGCAATATAATTAGCCGGGTTGCCGCCCGCGGTCGTGAAATGGCCGCCGGCATACAACGTGCCGCCCGACACCGCCAGCGCAGACACAATGTCGTTCACACCCGAGCCGAGGGCCGACCAACTCGTCCCGTCCCACTGCGCGACATGATTGGCCCCGACGCCACCTGCATTCGTGAACACGCCGCCCGCATACAACGCGCTGCCTGACACCGCCAGTGCCCGAACACTGCCGCTCATCCCTGAGCCGAGGGCCGACCAATTAGTCCCGTCCCATTGTGCGATGCGCCTGGCGGAATTACCGCCTGCAGTCGTGAAAGACCCGCCGGCATACAAGGTGCCCCCTGAACTCGCCAGCGCATTCACAAGGTTGTTCAGGCCCGAGCCCAGGGCAGACCAATTCGTTCCGTTCCATTGTGCGATGTTGTTGGCCGGGTTGCCGTCTGCGCGCGAGAATTGGCCGCCGGCATACAACGTGCCGCCGGAGAACGCCAGAGCATTCACATTTCCGTTCATGCCCAACCCTAGATCCGACCACTTTATTCCGTCCCACTTCTCGACGATCGTGAAGTTGCCGCCAACATAAAGATTTCCGGCGCCATCTACGACTGCCGTAAAAGCATCTGCATACACACCAGGAGGGCCCCCCAGGCTGATCCAGTTTGCGTCGCTAAACGTCGGGTCGATGCGAATGGGATACTCTGCCCCAGAATCCTGCACCACTATCTGAATTTCGGATTGCGGATTTCGGATTTCGGATTTGCCTTCAGGCGCCTCCATCCTTACCGGCAACTCCCGCCCCTTTGCATCCGTCGCCCGAAGACGGCTGTAAGCGATCTTGCGGCCGGATTGCAGCAGCACGAGCCGCGCGCCGCCGGGCATCGGTTCCACCTTCGCGCCTTCCACCTCAAGCCGCACTTCCAGTTCCCTCTTGACCCCTCGGCGCGCCGAAGCGACGCGGAGGCGGCTCGACCCCTCGGCGCGCCGAAGCAATGCCGAGGCGGCCCGGCCCTCGGGCGCCTCGGTGATGAGAAAGTCCTGCCGCACCCCATCCATGCTCACCGTGTATTCCTCCACCAGCCCCCTGCGGGCATATCTCACCGTCTGCCTCGCCACTGAAATCTCGCCATTGCCACTTAGACGAATTGTTGACTCCAAACTGGCGGCGCCGACCGACCCGGGCGCGCACCTGCGACCGATTTCTGTCGCAATTACCCGGAACCGCTCATTCAAACCATTCGTCACCGTCGAGGTCAGCCATAGCCCCTCCGCAGTGGCCTCGCCCTCCAGTCGTTGAAAGTCACAGCGCAGGCGCGCTCCCGACTCGGTCCGGATCACCGCCAGCCCATCGCCTTTATAATCCGCCCCCGCCCTTGCCCCAATTTCGCTCCACGGAATAAGGTTCGGAGCGGGGAAGGACGCACGGTCATCTGCCCGCAAAAAACCGGCCACGAGCAATAGAAGTGATGGGAGAAGTAGCTTCATCATCGTCTTTGTTAGCGGATCTCTTGCAGGGCTTAAGTCTTATACTACTCCTTAACCTGCATGCTGACAATGAAGACACCTACTCCACTTGTGGGGAAACCGCGGTGAGATTTTCGGCCTTCCAACGCATGGCCGTCCGAATCCGCGTCGCGCCGCTGGGGTGATCGTAAAAAAACCATTCCTCGATCGCCTTCGAAATAAGCATCGCTGCGCGCCTATTTATCGGGCGGCATTCGGTCCAGGTAGGCGCGAGTAGCCGATTCAATATTGAAGGCATGCGCTTGCGGAGTGGGATTCTCCGCCGCCTGAATCGAGCAGTTACCCCCGAGCATCATGAGCAAAGCCGCGCCGAGGCTGAGCAGCGCCCTCAAGTTCCTCGCAGTCTCGGTAAAACCAGCGGCTTGCTCGATGTAAGCGTCAACGCACGAGTCTTTGGTGGGCATACCGAAGCCTTAACCGCTGCGGGCGCGCAGTCAAGCCCGATGACGCTTTGACCTGGAGCGCAGCGAGCGTTAGTCTCGGGGCCATGCGTCAGGCCGCTGGCATACTAATCGTTTTCCTGGCTGGCTTTGTCGTAATGGTCCTCGAGATCATCGGCGCGCGCTTCCTGGCCAGGGATTTTGGCAGTTCGTTTTATGTTTGGGTCAGCCAGATTGGCGTCGTGCTGGCCGCCCTGGCCGTGGGCTACGGCTGCGGGGGCGCGCTGGCGGACCGCTTGCAGCGACTGGGTTGGCTCGCCCTTCTGCTAGTGCCCTCGGGCCTGGTCACCTACTGCATCCCGTGGTTTGAGCCTCCGTTAGTTAACGCCATCATTCAGCGCCACCCGGCCGATGCGCCTATTTCCGCGCTCTGGCAGAAGCTCGACCCGGCCCTGGGCAGTGCGCTGGTGTTTTTCCTGCCGTGCGCCGCACTGGCCGCCATTTCGCCCTATATGATCCGCGTGGCCGCGCGACAACTCACGAGCGTCGGCCGCATCAGCGGCCTCATTTACGCGGCCAGCACGGTCGGCAGCATTGCTGGCGTCTTCATCTCGGGTTATGTTCTCATCGAGCAAATGACTATCTCGAATATTTTCAGGACCACCGGCGTACTGACGGTTTTGCTGGGCGTTCTGTGCTGGGTAATAGATGGCTGGTTTGGTGGAGAAGAAACCGGGCCATGAAACCGCTACCCTTTCTGCTTGCCGGGTCGCTGTTGTTGGCCTTCGGCGCCGCCCGTGCCGGGGTGGTTCTTGAAACCACCACCGCTTATCACCACATACAGGTCGTGGACGACGGCGACTTCCGGACGCTTTGTTTCGACCGCAGCAGCGAAAGCCGCATGAGGTTGAGTAATCCGCTGGCCGGTCAATTCGAATATACCGAGATGTATCACCTGGCGTGGCTTTGGTACGGCAAAATCACCAATGTCCTGATGATTGGCCTCGGGGGGGCCAGCACGCAGCGAGCTTTCGAACATGATTACCCTGGCGTGCAGATCGATACCGCGGAGATTGACCCTGTTGTGCTGCAGGTGGCGAAAGACTATTTTCACTTTGAAGAATCCCCTCGCCAGAAGGTTTTCCTCGAGGATGGCCGCGTTTACCTGCGCCGCGCCACTAAACAGTTCGACGCCATCCTCGTCGATGCCTACGCCGAGAATCGCTACGGCGCTTTTATCCCGCAACACCTGCTGACCCGGGAGTTTTTCACGCTCGCAGCTTCGCGACTTAGTACCAACGGAGTCCTGGCTTATAACGTCATGGGCACGCTCAATGGCTGGCAATCCGGTTTGATCGGTGCGACCTACAAGACCCTCAAGAGCGTGTTCCCGCAGGTCTATCTCTTTCCGTGCAGTAACGGTGGCAACATCGTTGTCATCGCCACCAAGGCGCCGGAGCGCACGGATCTGCGGGTGCTCTCGACGCGGGCCGAGTTTCTCCTCCGCGAACGCCGTGTGCAACTTCCGAACTTCCGCCTTCGGCTCAACGCCCTTTACCAGGGCACTCCGGCGCCCGCTCTCACCGCGCCGCTCTTGACCGATGATTTCGCGCCCGTCGAGGGGCTCCTCCAGGGCATGGGCCGACAGAACTAAAGCGCGCCTTTCTCCGATTCATTTTGCCAGCGGCGGGGCGTGCCACAGTCGCAGGCTCCCGGCGTAGTCCGAGGCGCCGAGCCAGGAGCCGTCGGGCGAAAAGGCGAGTTGCCGCGTCCACTCCGGCTGCGGCCAGCCAAGCATTTGCCGGCCGGTGGCCAGTTGCCAAAAACGAAACGACCGCTCGCGGCCCTCGGAAACGAGCGTGCGGGCGTCGGGTGAAAACGCCAGGCAACGGACGCGGTCGGGATGTCCCAGCAGTGTGCCCAGCAGCTTAAGCGTTGCGGTATCGAGAATCTTGATATCCCGAGAAGGGTCGCCGGCGATGGCAAATTTGTGGCCATCCGGCCAAAAAGCCACGGTGACCGTATAGCGCTTGGCCAGCAGGACATTGGTCAACATTTGGCGCGTGGGCACGTGAAAGGTCGCAAAGCGCATGGGCGACCAGGTTTTGGCGAAAAGATATTCACTGTTGGGCGAGACGAAGATTTGATCCACCGCATTAGTAAAGGCATTCACCGCGCCAAGGCTGGTGCCGCTGCCCGTGTCCCAGAAAACGACGGCCCCGTTGCTATGACCCGTGATGCAGACCTGGCCGTTGGGCGCGATTTGGATGTCAGTTGCCTGGGCAGGTGCGCCGCGCAGTGGCAGGCTGACCGGTTCGCCTTCGCCAGCCAGCGGCAGCCGGGTGAGAAGCGGAGGCTGGTTTGTGTCCTGGATGCTGGCCGCCAGCAGAAGGTTGGTTTGTGGACTGTAAAGGAGGGAGTTGACCGGGAGCATTCCCCAGCGGCGGCTTGGCCGGCACGCCGGCAAATCCCAGAGGGTCACACCGCCATCCAGATCGGCAATGGCCAACTGGCGGCCATCCTGCCCGAAAGCAAACGGCCCTGCGGCGTTGGTCAGCGGCGCTTTCTGAGGCAGGGCCGCGCCGGGCCATATTCGCACGGTGGCGTCCACGCCGCCACTGGCCAGGTCGCCATCGCGGCTGAAAGTCACCACACGGACGCCACCCCGGTGACCGCGCCACCGCTGAAGTTCCCGGCGCTGGCCGAGATCCCACAGCCGCACCGTTTGATCAAACCCTGCGATGGCCAGCGTCTGGCCGCCGGGTGAAAAGGCGGCGCCGGAAACCAGGCCGCTGGAGACTGCGAACCTGGCGGTCAACTGTCGCGCAGCAATGTCCCAGAGTGCCACCGTGCCCTGTCGCAACTCGCTAGCGGCGAGTTGTTGGCCATCGGGCGAGAAGGCCAGAGCGATGACATAATTGGGACTGCGCCAGCGGCTGCGTTCCGCGCCGGTGGCCGTGTCCCGCAAGTGGATATCCCGATGGTCGCATTGCGCCAGCCACTGGCCATCCAAAGACAGCGCGAAAACATTGCCGAGGTGCTCGCCCTTGACGCTGACAATGGCGTTGGTTTGCGGCGAGTCGAACACCTCGAACCGCTCCAGGCGATCACCGCTGGGTCCGGAGAGGACAATCAATCGCTCGGGGGCCGTGTGGCAAAAAAAAGCATGGGCAATGCGCCCCGTCGCTCCCAGGTCCAGGAGTACCTTTCCACTGGCCGCGTCACGCACGCGCACCGCATAGCCAGCCGAAGAAACCAGCCGCTGGCTGTCAGCGGAAAACGAGAGGCTAAGCACGTCCCCCCCATCAGGCGCGGCCTGCCAGACGGGTTGGTCGCGGCGGGCAGTCAAATCCCACAGGCGCACGCTTCCATCGCTATCGCCGGAGGCAACCCAGCGTCCGTCGCGAGAAGTCTCCAGGGCAACGATCTCTTGCGCGTGGCCTGTCCACACCAGGGCCTGTTCTCCTTGAGCGCGCTCCCACAAATGACGCCACTCGAAACCGCGCAAATCGGGAGCGGCCTGCGCTTCCGCGAGCAACACCGTTTCCGCCGCGGGCTGATAGGATGAAAGCGCGCGCCAGGCAAGGTCATAGTCCCCGGTTTCCAGGGCACTGTGGGCATTGAAGATGTCCACCGCGTAGAGGCTTTGGCGCGTGAGCAGGGCTTCGGCTTTGGCGCGTTGTTCTTGCCTGAGCGCGTTGTTGCGTTCGAGTTGGGCGAGGTTTCGCTCGTGGCGGAGATTGGCGCTATGGGCCGCCAGCAGCAGCACGAAACCGGCCGCCGCTACCACCACGAAGGCTAACAAGGCGGCGATTGCCGGATGGCGTTTGGCCGATTTCCAGGCGCGTTCAGTCCACCCGGCACGGCGCGCCAGGACCGGTTCACCGCGCAACCAGCGCTCGAGGTCCTCGGCAAAAGCAGCGGCGCTGGCGTAGCGATGCGCGGGTTGTTTCTCGAGGCATTTGAGGCAGATCGTCTCCAGGTCCCGGTCCACCGCCGAATTGAGGGTGGCGGGCCGCGGCGGTTCGCGTTCGACCACGGCGCGCATGGTGGCAATGGGGGTATCCTCGAGGAAAGGCGGCTTGCCGGTGAGCAAATGAAACAGCACCGCGCCGAGGCAATAGACGTCGGCGGCGGTGGTGACCTCCCGAGAGCGGCCTGCGGCTTGCTCCGGCGCCATGTAGCTGGGGGAGCCGATAACGGCGCCGGTTTGCGTCAGTTCGCTGTCGGTTTTGAGCCGGCGGGCGAGGCCGAAATCGCTGACCGCCGGCTCGCCCGCGGCATCGAGCAGGATGTTGCCTGGCTTGAGGTCGCGATGCAGGATGCCTCGTTGATGCGCATGGTGGACACCGCGAGCGACCTTGACGAGCGTCTCGGCCCAAAAACGCGGCCCGGATTCGCCCGCGGCGCGGCCACGGAGCTCTCCCAGGTGCCCGCCCTCCATGAACTTCATGGCGAAGAAATGCCGGCCATCGGCCTGGCCGACTTCGTAGATCGGCACGATGTTCGGATGCTCCAACTGCGCGGCCGCTTCGGCCTCGGTCAAAAAACGCTTTATTTCCGTTTCGGACGCCAGCTTGCCGGTCAGCAACAGCTTAAGCGCGACGACCCGGTTCAGCCGGGCATCGCGCGCGCGAAAAACTATCCCCATGCCCCCGCGGCCGAGTTCTTCCAACAACTCATACTCGCCCAATCGCTCCGCCGGCCCGGCGGGCGCCGGTATTTGCGGCCCCGCCTCAAGCGGATCTTCCTCGAGGACCTCGAACAGCGAATGAACCAGACATGCGGGGCAGAGGCCCTTGGCGGCGTTTGCAGGCACTGGCCGCGCGCAGCGCGGACATTTCGGCAGGATTGTCACGTGGTCAGGCATGTTTTGATTTGCCGCAGCAGCCGGTCCGCCACGGGGTACTGACCCATTTTGAGCGGATGGATGCGGAGATTCCGCTCGCGCTTGGGCGCGCTTGATACTGCCACCGTGCAGGAGCGCGGCATTTATGCCGCTTCACCGTCCGTAGCGCGATGAATGGGCTTGATAACCCGGAAGCTTCCGTGCGTTCGGGGCGTGAAGCGGCATAAATGCCGCGCTCCGTCCCTCGAGTGGCCGCTGTCGCCCAGGGTGCTAGTATCAGGATGCGCACCTGCCGCTTCGCCGAAATAATTCTCATTTTAACTAAGGAGGCACAGCCTCAAACCTGTAGGGCAGGCTTTCTAGCCTGCCGGTTCACGGGGCTTTTCAGCCCCGTGAAAAACTTGATCTGTTTACAACGCATCCTGAACTTCAAGGACTCTAGCCTCCCAGGACACCCAGCACGTGCCGAATCTCCTCCTGGGTCTCGGCCGGGTCCGCCACCGTTTGCGCCACCTCGTCACGAAACAAGTCGGCGTAACGCCGGCGCATTCGGTGGACCACCGATTTCAGGGCTGATTCAGTCACTCCCAGCCGCGCCGCCACTGGCCCAAAGGCGGCGGTCCCCTTCGGTTCGACCAGGAACAATTTCAAATCCTCGAAGCGCAGCGAGTGGCCCGTGTACTCGGCTTCCAGGCGGTCCAGGACCCGGGCCAGTGTGGTTTCAGCCCAACGTCGCTCGAAAATGCTCTCCGGCGTCTGATCTTCAACTGGTTCCAGCAGATAGCGTCCTTCGGCGTCTTGTTCATCGAGCGAAAAGGCCTGCGTGCCGCCCCCGCGTTTGATTCGGGACGCGGCGCGGCGCTCATTGGCCATCATGTGTTTGAAGGCAGCCAGCAGGAAGGAGCGGAACCGGCCACGATCGGGGTCGGCCATTTTGAGGTACTCCTTGGCCAGCAACCGGGAAAAGAATTCCTGGGTCAGGTCCTGGGCGTCCTCCGGCCCGCACCCCTCCCGGCGCGCGAACGCATAGAGCGGGAACCAATACGCCCGGCACAGTTTTTCAAGCGCCGCCTCCGAGCCGGGCGCCTGGCGCTGGCTGGCCCGCAACACCAGGCTCCAATGGGTGGTCGTGAATTCTGGCCGTTGCCCCACTCCGGGCGTGGCTTCATCTCGGTTGGGCGATGGTTGGGCCAAGCCTTCCAGTAGTACACTACGGCTGAACAAAAAGCGACCCTAGTGACAAAGTCTGCAGCAATTCTCATTTTGACGGGGCGGGACGTGGGCGGGCGGGCAGTGCAGCGAGGAGAGACTCAGGCGCGGAC
>PSRM01000112.1 GCA_003176045.1 Verrucomicrobiota bacterium
CGGGTGAGGGCACCCGGCCTACAGGAGCACCGGTTTTGACTTGTAGGCCGCGTGCCCTCACGCGGCGCTCTGTCCGCGTCCTGAGCGGAGTGTGAAATATGCGGGTTCAACAGTTTATGCTTTTGCTTCCACTGACCCGGCCCCAAAACACGGTTCGAGTCTGGTCTTGAAATTTGAAGTTTGGAGTTTGTTTGAGGTTTGAAGTTTGGAGTTTGAAGTTTAAGAGACAGATGCAAGTAGTACTCGTGGAACCTGAAATCCCGCCCAACACCGGGAATGTGGCCCGATTGTGCGCGGCCACGCGCAGCACGCTGCACCTGATTGAACCGTTTGGATTCGAGTTGGACGATGCGCAGCTAAAGCGCGCAGGGATGGACTATTGGCGTCATGTGGAGTGGCATCGTTGGCGTGATTGGAGCGCCTTTGAAAGGAGGTTGCCCGGTGACGCTCGGCTCTGGTTCGTGGAGTCGGGAGGGCCGAGGCTCTACACGGAGGCTGCGTTCGCGCCAGATGATTATCTTGTCTTTGGGCGTGAAACGGCGGGATTGCCGCACAGACTATTGGAGGAGCATCGTGAGCATTGGCTACGCATCCCGATGTTCAACCCGCAGGCGCGATCGCTCAATTTGTCCAATTGCGTGGCGCTAGTGCTTTTTGAGGCGCTGCGGCAGCAGGGGTTTGAGAATGAAACGTGAAACGTGAAACGTGAAACGTGAAAAATGAAACGTGAAACGTGAAACGTGAAACGTGAAAAGGCCTGGGCGCCTCGGGAAGCTACGTAATGCGCGAGATTCAGCTAGCTCCGGCCAAGCCGGGCCAGTCCAAGGCCAGGGAAAGTCGAAACCTGGGCGGCGCCGTTCTACTCGAGCGGCTGCCAGCGGGCGGCGTTCATGGAACTTCGCAGGATGACGTACAATGCTATGGACAGGATCGCTTCGACGAGTAGAAACCACGGAAGAATCCCCAGTGTTCTTGCTGCCACTGCAACTCCAGCCAGAGCCATTGAACTGAGCATCACTCCCATCATGGACACGGCGCGGCCCGCAGACCTCGCCTCCTCTGTGGGCTGGGAAAGAGGGGCCCAGCGGCCCCGAACGACCGGCAGGAGGGAATAAATCGGCAAGGCAATAATCCCGGGCAGGAGCATGGCCAAAAACTGGCCTCCGCCGCTTCCAAACCACACCAGGAGCGACACCACCAGCAACGCAGGAAAGATCAGAAAGCAAAGGACTGCGCGCCGGGCTCCATGGCAGAGGCGCGCCGGACCGATTAAAGGCGCGCTCCGAAAGACGTCGGCCGCCTGCCATTGCTGGGAGTATTGCAGCAGGTTAAGCGCGAGAACCGGCATGGCTGCCAAATATGCGCTGCTGAAGGCCACGCCAAAATCAATGGTCACTCCTGAGCGCATACCGACAAGAAAAACCACCGGCATCACCAGGAAAGGCGCGAGGCCCGGATAAACGCGCAGTTTAACATCCCGGTCCCGCGTCAGATAAGCCGTCATGAGCAGGAACGATGCGCGTGAAACCGGATCGCGAAGCCACCAGCGCAGAGGCTGCACATTGGCGAGCTTTTCGGCCCAGCGCCGGCGGCTGCGCTGCGGCCTGGCTGGCGCGGCTTCCTGCAACGTTTGCAGTCCGCGCTCATAATCACGAGCGAGCTTGCCAAAGGCCAGCAACAGCAGCCCGGCGGTAATACCGACTCCGACGCTGGCCAGAATCCAGGACATCGGCCCGCCATGGCCGGTCAGGGCTTCGTCGAAACCCGCGAACCACACGGGTGGAATGAAGGCCATCCACCACGAATGTGCCGGCACGCCGATTCTTCCGCGGAATCTGAATAGTTGCGGCGCTAATTGTCCGCCCATAACAACCACCACGGCGACGATCACCTGCGCGGTCGTCATAAGCGCATCGAGCCGCTCCCGGCCGAACCAGCGAAGGCACAGTTGATAGGTGAGCACAATGCAGCTCGTGCAAAACAAAGCCTCGGTGGCGGTCGAGAGGATGTGCGCAAGGGGGAACAGCCAGCCGCCGTCCGGCGAGGCCGCGCCCACGACAAGGCCCACCAGGTTGAAAGCGGCGGCGACCCAAAGCGAAACCTGCACCATGACCCCGATCTTCGACCAGAGCAGCGACCGGGCGTCAATAGGCCTGTGCATCAGGATGTCCGCTTCCTCCTTATTGAACAGCACCTCGCCGGCCGATGAGGCGATGAACATTCCCAAAAAGGCCAGGGTCATGGAATGTAAATACACAGTCAGCACGAAAAGCGGCTGGCCAATGAACATCGTCGCCATCAGCCCGAACAAACTGTAGAAGAGCAACGTTAGAGCAAGCTTCGAACCGACGGTTTTCGGCGCGCCACTCTTTTGCAATCCGCGCGAACTGCGTCCGCGAAGGAACAGCGTCAGAAAGAGGCGGCGCAAAACGCGGCCTGGTGGCAGAACAGAAGAGTTTTCTTTCACAGAAGGAAACGAAGGAAACGAAGAGATCTGTCGCGGCTTTCCGCCTTTGTTCTCTTCGTTAGCTTCTGTGTAAAATCCAATGTGTCAATCATGGCCGAAAAGTCTTCGCAAAATCCGCGGCTCGCTGTTCGAGTTCCGAGCCTCCTGTCATCTGCGTGAACAACCGTTCCAAGGTGCCCGAGCCATGCGCGGCTACCAATTCCTCCGGCGCGCCATCAAGCAACATTTTGCCTTTATCAATGATGATGACTCGCTCGCAGACTCGTTCGACCACGTCCAGAATGTGCGAGCTGTACACGATGGTTTTGCCTTCGCGGGCCAGTGTTTGGATTAAAGTTTTGAAGCCGACGGCCGCGTTGGCGTCCAACCCATCCAGCGGCTCATCAAAAAAGACGACAGGCGGATTATGAAGCAATGCCGCGGTGATAACTACTTTGCGCCTCATCCCTTTCGAATAGGCCCCAAGGAGTTTGTCCGTAAGGGTCTCGAAACTCAGATCGAAAAACGCAATGAATTGTTTGATGCGCTCCAAAGCGGCTTGCCCGGGAATCCCATATAGGGCGGCGACCATCTGGAGGTATTCAAGGCCCGTGAGGGACTCAAACACCGCGCCGGACTCGGGCACGAAGCCCACGTGCCGTTTCACGTCCAGAGTCTGGCGCACCAAATCAAAGCCCTGGATGCTGGCCGCTCCGCTGGTCGGCTCCAGCATCCCGGTCAGCATCTTGAGGGTCGTTGTTTTTCCAGCCCCGTTCGGCCCCAGAAATCCTACGATCTGCCCTGCCGGCACCTCGAAGCTCAGCGCATCCACCGCGACCTGCGCCCCGAATTTCTTGGTAAGCTGTTGGACCGAAATCATTGCGAGGGATTCTAGCAGCCTACGTAAGTAGGTTCCATTCCTAAGTCTTAGCTTGATTGTAATTCAAAAAGGAATGAAAGTTGCGCCCTTGTGGTCCCCTGCTTGATTTTCGAGGATGAGGACCTGCTTGTGGTTAACAAACCGGCCGGCCTGAACACTCACTCACCCTCGCCCTATGCCGGCGAAGGAATTTATGACTGGTTGCGCCATCGCGAGCCGCGCTGGGCCAAGCTGGCGATTATCCAGCGGCTCGACAAGGAAACCTCGGGCGTGCTTTTGTTTGCAAAAACCAATCTCGCCTGCCGATCGTTAACGGACCAGTTCGCCAGCCGCACAGTACGCAAGAAATACCTATTACTAACGGATCGCAAGCCCCCGAATGAGCATTTAGTAGTTAAATCCGTCCTGGTGCGCGCAGGCGAGAGATACCTCAGCCGCCCTCCACGCAAAGACGGCCAAATCGCGGAAACCATCTTTCGCGCGGCGATAGGCAGTGGTCAGTGGTCAGTGGTCAGTGGTCAGTGGTCCCATCTCGAAGCCGAGCCGCTGACCGGGCGCACACATCAAATCCGGGTCCATGCTGCGGATAAAGGATTCCCTATCCTGGGTGACGCGCTCTACGGAGGCACTTCGGCGCCGCGCCTTTGCTTGCATGCGGCTGAATTAAGAATCCAACACCCGCGCACCGGAGAAGAGATGACCTTTCAGACGCCGGCGGACTTTGATGCAGATACGCGCTCGGAACTCCGCACGGCACTGATTGATTTACAAGAAACGAACGCATTCCGGCTGGTTCATGGCGCCAGTGATCATCGGCCAGGACTCTATGTGGATCGGTTCGGAGATTATCTTCTGGTAGAAACCAGGGCAGGTGTCACGCCAACCCCGTTGGCCGGTGCCGATCCGGAGCGGGGCAGGCGAGACGCCTGCCCTATTGTTGAGCAACTGGCGCTCATCGAACACTTGCAGCACCGACTTGATGCTCGTGGAGTGTATTATCGCCAACTCGGCCGGCAAGCGCGGGGTGGCCCAGTGGCCCCAGCGATCCCAAAACTGCTATCAGGCGAAGTTGCCCCAGACCGGTCCACAGTTCGTGAGAACGGTTTGCGATTCGAACTAAGCCTGGCCGAAGGCGCTTCCTTCGGTCTTTTCCTGGACCAGCGTGACAACCGTCGCCGTCTCCTCGCCCGCCACATTGCCACCGACTTTCCACTCGACCCACGACCCTCGACCCTGTTGAACGCATTTTCCTACACGTGCGGCTTCTCAGTCTGCGCTGCGAAAGCTGGTTTTCACACAACCAGCCTCGATCTTTCCAGAAAATATCTGGAGTGGGGCAAACGCAACTTTGGGCTCAACGGCCTCGATGCCGACAAGCATGATTTCATTTTTGGTGATGTATTCGATTGGTTTCGGCGCTTGGCCAAAAAAGGACGCACATTTGATGTGATCATGCTCGATCCTCCGACGTTCTCTCAATCGAAAGTCAGCGGCGTATTTCGAGCGCAAAAAGATTTCGGCAAACTCGTTTCCGCCGCCCTTACGCTCCTTGCAAAGCCTGGAATTCTTTTTAGCTCAAGCAATGCGGCAGATTGGCCTCCGGAGGATTTCGTCGAGGTTGTAAAGGGGGCCGTCGGCGCATCAGGCCGCAAAATCACCCAAGGCCATTATGTTCCGCAGCCGCCGGATTTTCCGATTTCAAAGGAGGAGCCGGGATATCTGAAAACGATGTGGCTGCGGATCGAATAGACACGAATTGCACGAATTTACACAAATTAACAACAATTCGTGAAAATTCGTGAAATTCGTGTCCACTTCAGTATTTCGAAACGCTCGGGTCTATCTCCTCAGCCCAAGCTTCTATCCCGCCCCGAACACTTTTCACATTTTTGAATCCCTGTTGCTTGAGAAACTGCACGGCCTGCATGGACCTGCCACCCATCTTGCAATGGATATAATAGGACTGTTGGGGATCCAACTCACGAAAGCGCTCGGCAAATTGGCTCAACGGAATTAGCGGAACACCCTCAACCCGGGCGATCTGCTGTTCCTGTGGTTCGCGGACGTCAATGACTTTGATCCCCAGGGCCGGATCGTCCAGAGCGCTTTTCATTTCCTGCACAGTTACTTCATCGGGATGCATAGTCGTATCTTGGTTACCGGGCGCAACGCCGCAGAATTGTTCATAATCTATCAACTCTGTGATGCTCGGGTGCTCACCACAAAGTGGACATTCCGGATCGCGCCGCAGCTTGATCTCGCGAAATTTCATCTCGAGCGCGTCGAACAAAAGTAACCGGCCGACAAGCGAACTGCCAACACCAAGAGCCAGCTTTAGAGTCTCGGTGGCCTGGATCGTGCCGATGATCCCAGGAAGAACCCCCAGCACGCCCCCTTCCGCGCAGCTCGGCACTGTGCCGGGCGGCGGCGGCTCCGGATAAAGGCATCGGTAGCATGGACCGCCCAGATGCGGGGCCAGCACGCTGGCCTGGCCCTCGAAACGGAAGATCGAACCATAGATATTCGGCTTTTTCTTCAGAACGCAGGCGTCATTCATCAGATACCGAGTGGCAAAATTATCCGTTCCATCCACCACCAGGTGGTATAGCTCTAGAATCTCGAAGGCGTTCTGGCTGGTGATACGAGTCTCGTGGAGCACGACCTCCACGTTCGGATTCACGCGATGAAGTGTCTCCCGCGCGGATTCCGTTTTAGGGCGTCCGATCTTGTCCGACCCGTGAAGGATTTGGCGCTGCAAATTGGAGAGCTCAACGGCATCAAAATCCACGATCCCAAGCCGGCCGATACCTGCCGCCGCCAGGTACATCGAAACAGGCGAACCGAGGCCTCCGGCCCCGATGCACAACACGCTCGTCGAGCGAAGCCGTTTCTGGCCTTCCATCCCGACTTCGGGAAGAATCAAATGCCGCGCGTAGCGGCGCAGTTCTTCGGGGCTCAGTTCCATAACGCCGCTGAGAATTTAAACCACGGATGCACACGGATAAACACGGATCCAGCAAAGCCGCTGCCGGAGCGCGGACATTTCTGTCCGCAGCAACGTTCGAACGCTCCATCAGGCTCATGCTCTGCCAAAAAGCAAGAATCTCCACGATAGTGCATAGCTAAACGCATGACCCAACATCATTTTGCCCGCATCATTTTGCCAGTTTTTAATTTCGTGTATTTCGTGTAATTCGTGGTTCAATTGAGATCAAGAACGGCGAAATTGCCGCCCAGGAACCATGAAACCACCTGACCCCGTCGCTGCCGCAGCCAGACTCAAAAAACTGTCCCGCTTGCGCCCAACCCTGGGCTTGGTTCTAGGCAGCGGCTTCCATCACGTGCTAACTGCACTGGAAATAGATGCGAAAATCCCTTATGCCAGACTCCCCGGCTTTCCACCGGTTGGAGTCAGCGGCCACGCAGGAGAGCTTCTTATCGGCACTTTGGCTGGAACACCGATCCTGGTGCTCAGTGGCCGGGCGCACTTCTATGAGGGACATCCTATGACTCTGGTTACGTTCGCAGTGCGGGCGTTGGCAGCGTTCGGGATTCGCGACCTGATTCTGACCAATGCCGCCGGAGGCGTGAATAAGAGATTCCGCGCAGGCGATTTCATGGCTCTGACCGATCATATCAATTTCATGGGAACCAATCCCCTACGTGGCGCCGCGCTCGCGGGCCTGCCTCGTTTCGTGGACCTGAGCTGCGCATACGACCCCGGCCTGCACAGCCTGCTTGAGCGCGCTGCCCGCCTATCGGGGGTGAGACTCCAATCAGGCGTCTATCTGGCCGTTTCTGGCCCTTCCTATGAAACCCCGGCTGAAATCCGCGCCTTCTCGCGCCTGGGCGCCGACGCCGTCGGCATGAGCACCGTGCCAGAAACGATTGTGGCCCGGCAATGCGGTCTGAGGGTAGCTGGGGTTTCGTGTATTACCAACCTTGCTGCGGGCCGCAGTCCCCAACCGCTATCTCATGCCGAAGTGCTGGAAACCGCTGAACGAGTCAAGAAATTGGCAGCGCAATTGCTCAAAAATTTCGCGAAATTATACGGAAATAGCCTCCAAAAGAGGTGAAGATGTCAAAAAACCTTCCTCAGCAGCAGGCGCGACTCGTCGCGGCAGCAGCTCGGGCGCGGCAAGGGGCCGTTGCCCCGTACTCCCATTTCAAGGTCGGCGCAGCTCTGCTCAATCGCCAAGGCAACGTTTCCACCGGAGCAAACGTCGAAAGCGCCAGTTACGGGCTGACCTGTTGCGCCGAGCGCGTGGCCCTTTTTCACGCCCTTACCAGCGGTCAGAGAGACTTTTTGGCACTAGCCATCGTGGCCCGAGCCCCGGGTGGGCCAATGCCCTGCGGCGCTTGCCGTCAGCTTCTAGCCGAATACGCCCCTACGGCCACTGTCTGGATTGCGGACAGTCGCAATCTTCAAAATGTAAAGGAATTTCGTGTTCTTGAGTTGCTCCCGGCTGCCTTCCTTAAGGTGCCGTCGAACACATGACAGATGACCACAGAACCACAGGACCGCAAAGCTCCCGGGCCGCAAGACGGGGCTGGTCAACCCAGCCCGCCGAGTGGGCCGGCAGCCGGCGCCCCCTCGCCCAACGCCGGCCAAAATGGGCTGCCTTTGTCCGCTGTCTCAAAGGGCCAGGCCAGTGAATCCAGCGCCGCTCTCAAGCAAAAACTGGATTGCGCCTTGCAGCTTGCCCGAACGGTTGCGCTCGATTTCAATAATGCGCTGACCAGCATCCTGGGCCACACCTCGCTGGTGCTTAGCAAGATGGAGCCGAACCATCCCTGGCGCGCCTCATTGCTCGAAGTCGAGAAGTCAGCCGCCAAAGCCGCTGAAATTGCAAACGACCTTGGCACGTTCAGCCGCCAGGAAAAGGAGGCTCGCCCACAAAGCGCTGGAAATCTCAATACCCTCCTCCAGCGGACCGCTGATTTCTTTCAGAAGAGCCCCGGCGATCAACCGATAACCTGGAACTTACAACTGGATCGCAAATTGTTTTCAGCCAAATTCGACGAAGCAAAGATGCAGCAGGCCTTTGTCAAAATTCTTGAAAATTCGCTTCAAGCTATGGGGCCAAAAGGCGGACGGGTGACGATCACCAGCCGCAACTTCGAACTGACCGAGCCCACGCAGGACCGCAACGTAAAGCTGGCGGCAGGCGCTTATGTGTGCGCAGAGCTAAATGACACCGGCTGCGGAATCGAAGCCGAAGTGTTACCGCGGATTTTCGAACCGTTCTTCACCACCAAACGCGGCCCCAACCACCGCGGCCTTGGCCTGGCTTGGGTTTACGGGATCGTGACTAATCACGGCGGTGGTGTCGCCGTTTCCAGCCAACCGGGGGCGGGAACTTCCGTAAGAGTTTATTTGCCCGCCGAGAAAAAGCTCGTCGGCGACCATGCACTGGCCCCGAACGCGGACCTCAACGGCACACAAACAATTCTCATGGTGGATGATGAGGACTTACTCTTAACCATGGGCCAAACCATTCTCTCGGCCTATGGTTACAAGGTGCTGATCGCGAACAGTGGCCAAAAGGCGCTCTCGATCATGGCGCAAAAAGAGAAGGAGGCCGGTGTTGACCTCGTCGTCACGGACCTCGTCATGCCGTCCATGAGCGGCCGCGAACTGGTCGAGCAAATCCGTGCCCGCGCGCCCGCCACCCGTATCCTCTGCACCAGTGGCTACGTCCGTCCCGCCGGCCAGGAAGACGACACCACCTATCTTCAAAAGCCCTTCACCAGCCAGGAACTACTGCTCAAAGTGAAGAAAGCGCTGACGAGGTAGGTATCGGTGGGCGCGATGGGTTCTTCCTGGGAGCGCGGGCATCTTGCCCGCGA
>PSRM01000003.1 GCA_003176045.1 Verrucomicrobiota bacterium
CTGCGCACCTCCCAAACACCGCGCTCACAACCTTCGCGCCGGCAGCTCCTATCGCCCACAATTCGCAAAGCGTCTTGGACCGCGCCAGCCCTCTGGCGCTTTCGCACACCCTCGGCCTTCAAAAGCGCTCCCGATGGATCGGGAGCGCACTCCAAAACCTGGCGGCAGCTCCCACGCATCCGGCCAAATGCCGCGCTAATCACTTTCGCGCCACCATCTGCTATCGCCTCCAAGCGACTGCATTTTTCCAATATTAGACATTGAGTTGCGACTGGGTGAAAAAATAGATTTCCAGCCGGCGTGACTGCATCCTCAAAATACCGGCCTTTGTCACCATGCCTCGTTCTTATCGCCGCTGGTGCCGGGCTCGGCTGTTTTGCCGACGAACCCGATCCCCTCAGAGTCCCCCTTGCCGCCGAAAAACCTCTTTACCTGAACATCAACGCGCCGATTGCCCAGCGCGTTGCGGACCTGGTTTCACGAATGAGTCTTGAAGAAAAGGCCATCGCGCTCAATCACAACGGCCCTGACCTGGAACGTTTCGGCTTGCGCTCGGACAAATGGAACCAATGCCTGCACGGTGTCTGGTGGGACAGGCCGACGACCATGTTCCCCGTATCCATCGCCATGGCAGCGACCTGGGACACAAAGCTGGTTCACGATGAGGCTGTGGCGATTTCAGATGAAGCACGGGCCATTTACAACGGCTGGCACCAGGACCCGAATTTTAAAGGCGCGCACAAAGGGCTCATTTACCGCGCGCCGGTGATCAACATCAGCCGCAACCCGTACTGGGGCCGCATCAATGAGTGTTACGGCGAAGACCCGTTTCTGGCGGGCCGGATGGGAGTCGCTTACGTGACAGGGCTGCAAGGGGATGATCCGCACTATCTCAAACTGGCTGCGACCCTGAAACATTTTGCGGTGAACAACGTCGAAAAAGACCGCCAGAAACTGAACGCGCGCGTGCCTGAGCGAATGTTGTATGAATATTGGTTTCCGCATTGGCGCGATTGCGTGGTCGAGGGCAAGGCGCAATCCGTGATGGCTTCTTACAACGCAATCAACGGCACACCGGATAACATGAACCATTGGCTGCTGACCGAGGTGCTCAAGAAGCAATGGCATTTCGAGGGCTTTGTCGTCTCGGATCTCGGCGGGGTCAACACCATGGTTCAGGGCCATTTCCAAAAGCAGAAGGGGTACGTGGACGCCGTGGCCGAATCGCTTATGGCTGGTTGCGATTTTTCAGACAAGGAGTTCATGGAAAACATTCCTGGGGCTGTGCGCAAAGGCAAACTCACTGAGGCGCGTCTGAATGACGCTGTGGCCCGGGTAATGAAAGTACGCATGCGACTCGGAGAATTCGATCCGCAGGAAAATAATTCATACAGCAAAATCTCAACGAACGTGATTTGCAGTGAAGAACATCGCCAACTCGCGCTTCAGGCTGCGCGCGAGGCAATCGTCCTATTGGAAAACAAGGCGGATTTTCTGCCGCTGAATAGACGCCACTTGAAAACCATCGCCGTCATCGGGCCTCACGCGGACCTCTTTACCGCTGGCGGCTACAGCGGCATAGCGAAAAGCCCGGTCAAACCGTTGGAGGGAATTCGCAATCATGTTCACGACGCAAAAATCATTCACGTCGTTGGATGCGGAATTGCAAAGCCGCGTTCGTCAAACGAGCCGGTCCCGTCCGCGGTGAATGACGAGCAAGAGTTGCCCAAGGCAGTAGCAGCAGCCAAAGAGGCAGATGTGGTGATTCTCATTGTGGGAACGACGACCGGGATTGAATCGGAAGGTCATGATCGTACCAGCCTTGCCCTTCCCGCGAATCAGGAAAGACTGGCGGAAGCCGTCATTGGCGCCAACCCGCGTACTGTGGTAGTGCTAATGAGCGCCGGGCCGCTGGCCGTTCCCTGGCTAAAACAGCACGCGCGAGCGATGTTGCAGGCCTGGTGGCTCGGCGAGCAAGGGGGCGAGGCCATCGGCGACGTGCTCTTCGGCGAAACAAATCCCGCTGGCCGTTTGCCTTACACAATCTACGCGTCCGATTCCCAGGTTCCGCCGCAGGACGAATACGATGTCAGCAAGGGTTTCACTTACATGTATGTCAAAGGCCCGCCGCTCTACCCCTTCGGATACGGATTGAGCTATTCCAAATTCAATTACTCCAATCTTCGCCTTTCGGTCGAGAAATTTTCAGCGGACCAGACGATCACGGCGACGGTGGAAGTCAAAAACATAAGCCAACACGCCGGCGACGAAGTCGTTCAGCTTTACGCCCGACAACTCCATCATCCCAACATCAAACGACCGGCAGCGGAGTTGCGAGGCTTCGAGCGAATCGGACTGCGCCCCGGTGAAACGAAAACGATTTCGTTCAGTGTCCCAGCTAGCAAGCTCGCGTTTTACGATGAGAAGAAACACACCTTCGTTGTCGAGCCCGGCAAATATGAAATTTGGATTGCCTCATCCTCTGCCGACATTCGCTGCCGTGCGGGCATACAGGTGTTGCCGTACTGAAAGGAGTCGCGCGCCAATATCCTCTGAGCCACCCGGTACTCGCGAAGCGTCTTGGACTGCGCTCCCGATCCATCGGGAGCGCTTTCTGACACCCTCGACATTCAAAAGCGCCAGAGGACTGGCGCACTCCAAGACCTGGCGGCATCTCCTGCGCACACAAAAACCACATAGCAGCCGACGTAACGAGGTTACAAGAAATCCGAAGTCCGAAATCCGAATAGGTCGGAGCCTCCTTACTTCGACTGCTACTCGAATAACAGCTTCAACATCCTCTGGGGATTCGTCAGAAAATCGCGGGTTACGCGATAATGTTCAGTGTCCTTGTAGTCAATTCGCTCGATACCCTTCGGGGAAAAGGAATAGATGTA
This sequence comes from Verrucomicrobiota bacterium, assembly GCA_003176045.1. Classification (GTDB taxonomy): domain Bacteria; phylum Verrucomicrobiota; class Verrucomicrobiia; order Limisphaerales; family UBA8199; genus PSRM01. The sequence goes on from PSRM01000003.1 coordinate 2,898, forward strand.
GGCTTCCGGAAAGGCCATCAGAATGGGTGAGTGCGTGGCGATTATGAACTGTGATTTCTGTGCAACTAAATCATGGATGCGAACCAGCACGGAGAGTTGCCGGCTTGGCGATAGCGCAGCCTCTGGTTCATCCAGCAGATAAAGGCCCTCGCCCCGAAAGCGATTTACGAGCAAAGCAAGGAATGACTCTCCGTGTGACTGCTCGTGCAACGGGCGCTCACCGTGAGACGGGCCAATCGGAGGTCCGGGACCGGGTTCTGCATCGAGCTTCTCGATTTCTGTTGCGACATTGAAGAAGCTTTCCGCGCGGAGGAAAAAGCCATCTCGAGGTCGAGGAAATCCTCTGGCGATCCGCAGGAGACGAAATAAGTCTGAGTGTGATTCCTCGTGCCGAATCTGAAGTTCCTCGATCCTCCTTCGGCATTAAAACCGCAGGCCACTACGATAGCCTCTAACAAAGTGGATTTTCCAGAGCCATTCTCTCCTACAAAGAAAGTAACCGCCGGATGTAGCTCCAGCGTTTCAAGCGGCCGCACTGCCGCCAGCGAGAACGGATACCGATCAAAGGATTCCACCGCCTCCCGCTTCAGCCGAATTTCTGAAAGGTATGGTTTTGAGATGCTCACTAACCGCTAATCTTCTCGATCACAGCCCGTTTGAACCAGGCAGGGACTTGATCGGCCTTCAGTTCCAAAATTTTGCCGTCGGTTATCTCCGCGATCCAGATGTGCTCCCGGTTATCGCCCGAGTTATCGAAGATGTAAGCCCGATTTGTCCACTGGATCGCGTCGATCAATAATTCGAGTGAGCGATAATAGCGGCTGATGATTTTGTCTTCGGGCACGGGGTGACCGCCCTCTTTCTCCACCCGATATCGGACTCGTGAGACGTTGATCGCCGGATCGTCAGTCGCGATGTAATAAAGGTAAGTTCGGTATCCCATGTTCTGCGCCTCCTGCAACAGAGATACTTTGCTCGGATGAGACATAACTGTCTCAAGGGTGAGTGAACTCTTCTGTTCCAAAAGCTTTTGTCGAAGAAAATCAACAGCCACAGATGCAATGTAAGAATCGACCGCCAATTCCTCGAAGACGAGTCGGCCTTGGGCGAAACCGAGCCTCTCCAAAGCGCGGCTGTGCCCGGTCGAAATTAGAAAGTTAGACACCCGGAAAAACCGCAATACCTCCTGCTCGGTCGCCGTGATGCCATAAGAGCCAAACTCTAAAAATCGTTGCCTTTGAATTTGCCGTTCGATCTCATCGGGGTTCAGGTACACTCCGAGCAAAGCCTCGGGCAACACCGCCTTCAACGTGCTTTTCCCAGAGCCGTTCGGCCCCGCGAACATCCTTAAGCGCGGCGTGGCCACGCTTATTTGATCCTGAGTTTCGAGCCCGGTGTTACCGGCGTAGGATGTTCGATCTCTTTTACACGTTTGCGGGTCCCATCGGGAAACACCTCGTAAATGACCCCATTGTCAGACTGCAGAACACTTCGACCCGAAGCAAACGCCCGCTCGCGCGCCGCGGCGAACGCCGAACCTGACAGCGTGGGAAACTTGCCTTCCAAATATTCGATGTCTTGATCGGACATGCTTATGTAAAATACCGCAACGTGCCGCTTGCAGCAAGGAGCTGTCGCGGTTTCATTCTACCCTCACGCATTTGCCGTAAATTCCGTTTTCTCCAATCCAACCGTTAATCCGTCCGCGGTTATTCCCGATCTGGAATCTCTTCCCCTGAATGGCTTTTATCAGGTGTAAGTATTGGAGGCCGTTCACCTTGCACAAAACGATGTCGCCCACCTGGAGATCGTCAAGTCTGACCGGAATAACCGTGCATAGTTGACCAGAGCTGATCTTGCCCGCCATGGAATTTCCGCGAGGACGAAACTGGACAGTCTCCCCGCGCTTCAGTTTGTCAATATATCCTGTGGCCCAGCCCATGGCACATTCTTATGGAGTTCCATGTTTAGGGTCAAGACTTGTTTGTGGGGCTTGAAGTACACACGGGGAGTCCTGGCGCTGTTCTTGGGGGCCTTGCCCTCACTTCAGACCCCTGGCTGCTGAGCTATGACAAACGAATAGGGACAGACGAATAAATCACAATTCGTCTCTTAACTTAATTCGTTTGCCCCTCATTCGCTTGTCCCTATTCGTGTGTCCCCGCGTGTTGCAAGCGAGAAAGAAGGCTTATCGAATCAGCCCACTCGCTCGTGTCCGCCGGATTCATAATTCGCAGGGAACACTTCGTCTTTCACTTTGTCTTTCACTTTGTCCTCCTTCCGATTGCAGAATCCGTTCGCCATTTCTGACACATGGTCGTTGCGCTACGGCGATGGCGTCCGCACAAGACGATAAAACCGCGTCACAGGATTCGGGGCGAGGTCAGTGAGAGTGGCCGGCGCCACGCTGCCCTCGCCATTGGTGGAGCCGAGTGGCGTCCACTGGCGCGGGCTAACCAGGGAGGGCGCATACTGCGCGGTATAGGTGTAGCCTGGCACGGCCGCGAAATTGATCTGAAATGTGCCGGAGCGCATGCCCTGGCTGAGAATATTCGGACTCGGGATCCAAGCTCCACTTGGATAAATAAGCGGCCCGTAGTACGTATAAGCCTGATTAGGGGGCGACCATTGCGACTCGGGCTGCGATGAATTCACGATCGCCTGGCGAATGGCGAAGACGTCCTGTATCGTGTGCGCGCGGCCATTGGCAGCGATGTAGAGTGCCACCAAACCCGCCGCATGGGGTGAAGCCATACTCGTGCCGCTCAGGATCGCGTAACCACTGTTTATCCACGTCGAGTAAATGGCGACTCCCGGCCCACAAACCTCAATGCCATACAATGGAACCCCCGGTATTGCAGAGGTCACCACACAACTGGAACACCCGGGAGGAAAGGGCTTGCTTCCCTGGCCGCTAAAGTCGCTGAAGCTCGCAATTTGGTCGTTGGTCGGATTCATCGCGCTGACGGCCATCACTTCGGGCAGCGCCGCAGGCAGCACATCGTCGCTTGTCCCCCAAACCCCGTCCGGGCCCGCGATATCTCCACCGCCATTCCCTGCCGCGGCGACGAACACAACACCTCGGCTGACAATGCTCGCAACCGCCTGTTCCAGGGCGATGTATGGCTGACTGATATCCGTACTGTCTAAGCTCACGTTAACAATCTCGATTTTATCTGCGTTCATTGCGATATAATCCAGGCCAGCCAGCATGTTCGACCACGAGTGTTGCGTAGGCCCAAACACCTGCACCGCCCATAGCCGTGCGCCCGGCGCGACACCCACCACGCCGAAATTATTGTCCAGGGCGCCGATGATCCCCGCCACGTGCGTTCCGTGCCCGTCCCAATCGTTGCCACCGAGGCCCGGATCGGAAAACCCCACGGCCTGGACCACATTCAGATCTGGATGATTCGTCTGAATTCCCGTGTCGAGCACGGCCACATCCACGTTAATCCGGTGGTCCTGGCCGTTTATGTGGGCCACCGGGAAAGTGGGGATGCCCATTCGGATGATTCCCGTTCCATTAGTTTGCGCGCACAACCGCACTTGGCCATCTCGCTCGACCGCCAGCACACGCGGATCGGCCCGCAGTCTCTGCGCCTGGCCAGGCGCAAGGGAAGCGGCAAAACCGTTGAGCGCATGATGATAGGTGCAATGCGCCTGCAGGCCGTGATCCTTCAGCAGCTTATCCATGCCGGTCTCAGGCCGCAGCGTCACAATCATCGGCACAGGCCGCTCTGAGTACATGGCGTTGTTGGTTGACGCTATTGCCCCAAGAGTCAGTGCGAAGAGAAAGACGACTGCTAAACGGCCCCGACACCCGCTGGGTGGCGTTTCGATGAAATGGCCGGCAACAGACCGCGGGCCACGAACCACGGACCGCACGTGCCTTGCCGGCGAAACGCCGCCGCTCGCAGGTCTAAGTTTCGTGTTCACGCCTGACGTTCGCTTCCGCAAAAAGGTTTTCGGAAAAAGGCTTTCAGAAAGATTCCAGCTTCGAGACATTTCCCAAAGACGGGCAAACACCCCAAGGGAGATTGCTGAGGTCGGCTCAGCCAAATACTCCTCGGCTTCTGAAATCTGATATCCCGAACCGCGCAATTATCAAGTCGCACAAATTTCCCCAGGCCCGGCTATCACCCGCCACAATGGCCGCTTGTTCAACAGTTAATGCCTTAATCAGCATTGCCATATTGACAATCCACACCGGACCGGCCAGCTTCCCCCCATGGAATGGTTCAGCCTGGCCAATTTCATCCTTCCGCCTAGGACTTTAGGCCATTCATACTGTTAGGCACTTGCCCATGCGACATCAATACAAGCGAAGGACGTTTGACGAAGCTCAGTCTCTAGCGTTGGCTTCATATCGCTCCCTTGCTTCCGATCATCTCAGCAGCGAGGAGGTTCAGGAGATGCGCGAGCACGGGACACTCTCGGGCGGCAGCATTGGAGACGGATGGGAGGCTTTGCTCGGCGGCGTTCCAGAGGAGCGCATGTATTACGAGTTTCAGCTTTACCGGCCATCGCGCGAGTGTCCGTACATCGAAAAGTATTTCGCTCGCATTCTGGTCACGAGGGACCGAGCATCAGGGGCCGTTCACATCTTGTGGCGTCCGCCTGTGCCGGAGTATCATGGGCCACACTTTGAATGAGACACCGTACGTCTAACCTCCGGGTGCAGGCGGCGCCGGATTACGCCTGTGTTTCATTTCTAAGTCGTCGGCCCGGCGCGCCTGAACCAGGGCGTTAGGGCGTGCTATGCAAGCAGATGCCGCGATAAAAAATCTGAGCGGGATCCAGGTGGCCGCTTTTGGTGCCGCCTATATTTCCTTGCTCCTTTTTCTTGCGTGGTTCTGTTCCCGGGGGCGTCCTGGTGAATTCAGATTCCAACGCGTTTTTTGGCTCACCTTGTCTTGCCTCGCAACCTCTTTGCCATTCCTGGTCCGCGCGTACTACCTTTGGCCCTGGGATTGGCAGGCGCGCCCTGTCTGCATTACACTGTTGTCGGCGGTCTTGGCGCCACTGGTCGTGGCGATCACACTGGCTTTTTTCCTGAAGAGGAGGGAAAAGCATCGCTTATGATTGCCAAGAGGCAGCGGCCTAACAAAAGCGCTGCAGGCAAGCGCCATTCGCGTTGTGCTCAATACCGGACGCGCTTGGCCCGCGCTGCCTGAGCGCCATCGTTGGGCCTAGGCATGCGAACCTCGTACAAAGTTGCGGTCGTATTCGGACTTGTCGCGCTGGTCGCGACTGTGGGCTACCTGCCGGTTCGTACGCGCTTGGCACGCATAGAGCGAGACAGCAAGCAATTCTGCGAGACGTTGATTCCCCGTATTGAGCAGTCCCGCTCCGGCTCTGGCTCATATCCGACAAACTACGAGCGCGCCTGGCTAGACGGGCTGGCTGTCCCGGCCACGATTCAGATTTCGGACTTCTATTTGGGGCAGGGTGACAGATACTTCTTAAGATTTTACAGGCCAGGCTTGTGGCGCCATTCATTTTATTGCGTTTGGTGCTACCACAGCCATGGCAGGCAGTGGATCGAGCAGTATGAGTACTAAATGGCCCAACCAGGGCGCTGCAGGCAAGCGCGGGATTCGCGTTTTGTTGGAAGACAAGAAGCACCCTAAGAAACCGGAGTTCTGGATATATTTCTGGGGAGGCCTTGTATTGGGCGCGGGTTTGGGCGCGTGGATCAGTTGGGGAATGTATCACAGCTGGTGGGCTTTTTCTGCACAGACGGGAGCGATCGCCTTGGTTACTGGTTACCTCGCCGGGAAATGGCAGGACCCATTTTGGCCTTGGC
>PSRM01000327.1 GCA_003176045.1 Verrucomicrobiota bacterium
CCGCCTGCAGCGGCGCCCAGCAGATTGCGGCCATAAGGAGGCTTGCTGCCACGAAGGAAATCGAACGCAAATTGTTGTGCGGGAACGCCCGGAAAGTTTTTAGGATTTAGGTGATTCGAAGAACTGATGAAGTACGAAACTTCAAACTCCAAACTTCCATTTTCAAGCAAGCTTCAAGCTTCCAAACTTCCTGCGCGCAAAGTTACTGAGTTTGAAGCTTGAGGCTTGAGGTTTCCTTGAATTTTGATGTTTGATGATTGGAGTTTTTAGCCCTTCTTCTGTATGCCGCGCAGATAAGCGTCCATTTTTGGCCAACGTGAGAGGTCGTGAATGGCAGAGCGAATGGCGCGCTTTGCGACGGCCACACCTGGTTCGGACTTGCTCTTGGATTTCAGCGGCTTCTTCGCGGTGTAAAGGACATCCGCCCAACGCTTTATATTGGAAGCCTCTCCAATCACATGAGGATGGAAATCGTAGAGCGAAACCAATTCACCTGCCAATGAGGAGATTTTGAGCTTTGCCTCTTTGTCCGAGAGCCGGCCCCGGCGCTTTGAGATTACGTCCTCAATCTCCTGGAGCACCCGATTAAAGCGTTCGATCTGCATCGCCCTACTTTGCTGATGCGCGGACAGAAAACAAGTCAGAAACGGCTAACGGAAATGGCTTAACGCAAGGGCGCGAAGAAGCAAAGACGCAAGAGGGACAAAACGTTAAAATCGGACGCCGCCTATCTTCCATCTTCTATCTCCCATATTCCGAACCACAAGGAGTTGCTGCCGGGCCATAGGGAGCCCATGTGGCATGACCCTTCTCATTTCGCCTGTCTCTCTTTGCGTCTTTGCAACTTTGCGTCTTTGCGTTAAGACTTCGCCACGGCAGCGGCGGCGGAGCGGAGAGCCTTTTTGGCTGATTCGAGCCGCTGACGTCGAGTTGCAAGCCCTTCCCGATCGCGGACCAACACGTCCCGCCGCTCTGCGACCATCCGCCGAACTTCCTTCGGCGCCGTGGCTCCGATGCCCGCGTGGTGCTGCACGAACTGCCGCGGGTCCAGGGCTTGCGCAATGGCCGATTGATCCAGCGTCAATTCCCGCCCGAGCGTCTCGCGCGCCGCCTCGTTGAGCAGCGCAGCGTCAATTCCGGTCGCATCTCGCCTCCGCTCCACCGCCAGGAGGACCGCCCGCGCTACCACGCGATGGGCAGTGCGATAGGAAACCTTTTCGCGCGTCTGAATCGTCTCCGCCAGGGCTGTCACGCTGGAAAACCCGCTCGCGGCACGCTGGCGCATCAATTCTCGGTCTGGTTGCATCACCTCGATCAGTGCCTGCATCGTCGGCAGCGCCTCATCCACGTGTGTCAATGCATCAAAGAGCGGGCGATAGTTTTCCAACTCGACGTCTTCGGTGTCCATGTAGCCGACGTTGTGCATGACGGCCAGGCAGGAAGTCAGCGCGCCGATGGTCTGGGCGGTGCGTGCCCGCACATACTCCAGCACCAGGCCATTTTTCTTCTGCGGCATCAGGCTGCTCGGCGAGGCGAACGTATCGGTCACGTCAATCATGCCGAATTCCTGGCTGGAGAAGATATACAGGTCCTGCGCGAGCCGTCCGATGAGGGTCATGACGCTCGCGAGGGCCGCGGCCGCCTGCGCCGCGTGGTCGGTCGAGCTGACCGAATCGAGCGTGTTCTCGCAAAGGGCCGCAAATCCGAGCAACTCGCGCACGCGCTGGCGGTCAATGGGCAGACTGGTGCCGGACATGGCCCCGCAGCCCAGCGTACAACGGTCGGTCGTTTCGTAGGCCGCCAGCAGCCGTTGCGTATCGCGCATCAGGTGATCGTGAATGGCCGCCAGATAATGGCCCAGCGTAGTCGGCTGTGCGTGCAGCAGGTGGGTGTAACCGGGCATGACCGTTTCGGCCTCGGCGTCGGCGCGCTCGATCAGGGTTTGGCGCGTCCTCAGCACGTCGTCGAGCACGCGCAACAGTCGCTCGCGCAGGACCATGCGATGGAGCGGCTCGGGACGCGTGCGGCCCAGATTGAGATTGCCCACGACCGCTTCCCCGCCCGGCACGCGCGCCACCAGCGCGCGCTCCATGTGCAAATAATAAAATTCCACCGAGGCATCAAATGGCCGCAGCGCATCCGGCCCCGTCTTTTCCAGCTCATCGAGCGCTCGAAAAATCGCCGCCGCGTCCGGCTGCGGCACCAGCTTTTGTTCGGCCAGCATGACCAGCCAGGCGCGATGCGCATCGAGCAAGGGATAAAAATTGTGCCGGCAGTTGAACTCAAAGATCGGTTCGAGAATGTGCGAGGCATAGACGGGATGAACCGAAGCGCGCATGCGCTCGCGCGCGGCCGAGGAATGTTGTTTCATGCGCGCAATCCTACGGGGGACATTCAAAGTTCAAAGTTCAAAGTTCAAAGTTCAAAGACCCGAAAAGGCTTTAACAGGAGGAAACAGAGGAAGCAGAGAAAGAAATCTCTGTTCTCTCCGTTTCCTCCTGTTAAATTCCCGATCCAATGCACCAATTATACCACTCTGTTTTCTCAGTTTCCTCCTGTTCAATTCTGGCATGACTACGAAAGTGTCGCTTATTCCGATTGAGCGTGACGGCACCCCACGTGGGTATTCGGGTTCACTGCCTGAAGTGGCAAGTCAAGTGGCCCGTGCGACTGCGGAGCTCTACGCGAGGGCCGGTTTCGAAGAACCTTGGATCGGTTATGTGGCTTTGGCAGACGAGACCGTCGTGGGCACATGTGGATATAAATCAAAACCACAGAACGGGCGGGTTGAAATTGCCTATTTCACATTCCCGGAGTTTGAAGGCCGCGGCTATGGTTCTGCGATGGCCGCACGGCTTGTGGCCATCGCGCGGGAGCATGATTCATCCGTCGTGGTGGCGGCACAGACACTGCCGGAGCGTAACGCCTCACATAGATTACTTGAGAAGCTTGGGTTCCGGCATGTTGACACAATCAACCATCCAGAGGATGGGAAGGTTTGGGAATGGCAGAGGGGAGCGAACTTGTAAAACACTCGAAACGGATTTTACAGGAGCAAACAGAGGTAACTGAGAAAGACCGAATTAATTCAGCCCTTATGACTTAGTCGGCGGTGGCCAAATGAAGTACTTCACTCCAGATATATGGGCCGGTTGGCAAGGAAATGAGGCTGTTTTCGATCGGGCACGGAGGAAGTGGAACCGGAACTTTTCGCGCTATAAGAGAAGCCTTCCTGGCTTGGCTCGGAGGCTGGGGCAGCGCCATGGCCGGTTCTTCACTAAGCACTCACTACATGACGGGCGCATCTTGCTATTTGCTGCATCAGACTGGCCGGGGATTTTTGTCGGAAGAAAGTGGCCCATGCCGCAAACTCGCCTTGAAATGGCGGTCCTCGCAGGTGGTAGAGATGCTCTTATCTACCGACTCCTCTACACCGGCGTCACTGAGATTCTGGTCCAGACGAAGAACGATTTGTTCTCGCTGACAGATTCAAGATTCGGTGATTGGGGCTACGACGAATTGCTACCGGAGAGAAATGGCTCCTTCCGACACAACATCCTGTTTCAAACCGGCACCGAAATCTCGATTGCTTTCCGGGCTTTCCGCTTCGACACTAAGAAAGCAACGCCAGGCAAACTAAGACGATACGCTGCATGCGGTTCATGAGGGTCGGTTCTCTTTGTTGCCGGGCACAGGTGTGCCGAGTTCAACCCAAGCCATTCCTAATCACCATGGACAGCGCTAGCGTCGGACGGAGGTTGCGGCTGGACACGGATGATCTGGCCTGAAGCCTCAATGCGGACCAGTTCTCTGGCTGGCGGTTGGGCGAGCCATTTAAGGACGGTCGGCGCATAGGGCGCGAGTGTCTCGTAACGATTGTTCGGCGCGACAATGATGCCGACGGGAAGTGGAAGGGTCAGCAGGTTTTGCTGAAATTGCACGTTTTGGTCCACGGTGATCACTGCCTGAAATTGGTTATGGGCCTCGGCCAACAGAGCGCCGTTGCGCAAGCCGGCCCAGCCCATTTCGTAGGCGGTAAGGACTTCATGCCCCGTCAGCAAGCGCCGGAAGCGGCGCGGTACACAGTGATCCAGCAGGACCTTCACCGGTTCTGGACTTCTTCCAGGAGGTGTTGTCCTGCAGCTTCTAGAACTGCCTGAATTTGCTCACGCGTCACACCAGGAAAATCATCCATGAAGGTGTCCACGGAGTCCCCCGCGCCCAAATGATCGAAGAGGCTCTTGACCGGGACGCGGGTCCCGCGAAAAACCGGTTCACCACCCAACTTCGCAGGGTCCTTTTCCACAATCTGCGAGAGCCGCTGAGTTGCTGAGGCGCTATCGGCCTGGAGGTTCAGAGCCATAGCCTAATTTAAGCCGCGTCGGTCACTTTTGGCAAGTTGGCTTGAGCGAGGGTAGCGAGGGTCGTGGCCGGTGGAGTCATGCTTTACGTTCTCCAACTTATTCCTCACCATGCAACGAATATGAGAATCCACTCTGCATTGGCTCTGATGACCCTCATTGGTTCGAGCGCCTTTGGCGCAACGAAGGTCTCCTTTGACCCGGCGAATAACCTTGTCATCACCGGCAAGGCGCTCTTTCCCATTTCGGTAGCGGTCCTGCCGCCGGTTGAGGGAAAGACCCCGAACGGGGAATCGGCGTGGCAGGAGTTTAGAGCAGCCGGCGTTAACTTCGCTCGCGTTGCGCCGAACGACTTCTGGGACAAGCACGGCTGGAATCCCGAAGGTCTGCGGGTCGCCGGCAAGTACCTGGACCAGTTAGGCTCGGCGAACATCTACGGCTGGATGACGCTGGGTGATGAGCTCGCCTACGTAAAACCTGACGATGAGCAAAAACAGGCGAAGCTGAAGGCGATGATCGAAATGTTCAAAGACCATCCCGCGCTGGGCGGTTGGAAAGGCGCGGATGAGCCGCAGTGGGGCAACATGAACACCCACGGCAAAAGACCCCCCTCCTCCATCGCGACGACCTACGCGCGTGTCCACGAACTGGACCCGAATCATCCGGTGATCGTGCTCCAGGCGCCGCGCGGAACAGCCGCCGACAATGCGGTTTACGATCCCTACCTCGACGTCACAGGTATGGACGTTTTCCCGGTCGGTTACCCGCCCGGCAGGCACGTGCCCGATTGGCCCAATAAGGAAATCAGCATGGTCGGCGATTGGACGAAAATCATCGTCGAAGCCGCGCATGGCAAACCCGTATGGATGACGCTCCAGGTTGCCTGGAGCGGCGTGGCCGGCAAGGGAAAGACCTTGCGTTTCCCCACCTTTCCGCAGGAGCGCTTCATGACCTACGAAGCGATCATCTGCGGCGCGCGCGGCGTCAACTACTTCGGTGGCGGCCACGGGGTGGCGCAGACACTCAACGAGCGCGATCGTCCGCTCGGCTACAATTGGACATTCTGGGAGCGCGTCCTCAAACCGCTGTTAGCCGAGATTAACGAAACCAGCCCCCTGCACCCGGCGCTGCTCGCGTCCAACTCCAGGCTGCCGGTCAAAGCCGAAGGTGCCTCCGACGTCGAATTCACCGTCCGCGAAGTGGGCGAGCAAATCTGCATCCTCGCCTGCAAACGCGAGGGTCAAACCGCGCAGGTCACGTTCAAGGGCCTGCCGGCCAGCGTGACTGGGGGCGATGTGCTGTACGAATCCCCACGCAAGGTCGAAGTGAAGAACGGCCAATTCACCGACTGGTTCGGCCCGGAAGAGGTGCACGTGTATCGGCTCGGACGCTAAATAGTTTTAACAGGAGCAAACAGAGGAAACAGAGAAAGAAATCTCTGTTCTCACCGTTTCCTCCTGTTCAATTCCAGGCGCTTAAACGGCCGCACCTGCTGACTTGATGAAAACCCCGGCCTTGACCAGTCTCTGAGCGTTGATGGCGCTCAAGGCCAAAGGCGGTGGAACCCGGTGGACGTTCGTGCTCGTGCCGGGAGTGTTGGTTTATTGTGTGCCGATTCCGGGGCTCAACCCGGCGCAGCGGCATCTGCTGGCGATTTTCCTGGCCACCATTATTTCCATGGTGGCACAACCGGTGCCGATGAGCGTAAGCGTTTTTCTCAGCATCACCATTCTGGCTCTCACGCGCACCCTTCCAGCCAATCGCGTGCTCTCGGGTTTCGCGAATCCGACCGTGTGGCTGGTGTTTGCGGCCACGCTTTTCTCCCGAGCGGTAATCTCCACCGGCCTGGGACTCCGGCTGGCCTATTTCTTCATCAGCCGTTTCGGGCACACCGCGCTGCGATTGGCTTACTCCCTGGCGGCGGCGGTGACGGTGCTGGCGCCGGTGGTCCCATCCGACACGGCCCGGGGCGGTGGCATCATCTATCCGATTACGCGCAGTCTGGCCCAGGTATTCGATTCGGAGCCCGGTCCCACCGCGCGCCGGTTGGGCAGCTTCCTGATGCTCGGGGCGTTCCATTGTGGTTATCTGACATCAGCGATGTTTCTGACTGGCATGTCAGGAAATCTGATTACGATTGAGCTGGCACGAAAGATCGCGCATGTGGACCTGGGTTGGATGACATGGTTCGTGGGTGCATCGGTTCCCGGGCTGCTCTCTCTCTTGTTCGTGCCGTACGTGATTTACCGTGTGCATCCTCCCGAACTCCGCGATACCAAATCTGCGAGTGCGCTCGCTGGCGATCAGTTGCGAAAGATGGGCAAGATCAGCCGCAACGAACGTTGGCTGACACTCATCCTGGTTGCGGCCATGGCCGGCTGGATCACCACGCTCTGGCACGGCACGCCCATTGTCATCGTTGCGCTGGCCGGCGTTTGCGCTTTGCTGCTGACAGGCGTGCTCACAGCGCAAGATCTCCTGACGGAAACCAAGGCCTGGGACGTGCTGATCTGGTTTGCGGGCGTGCTGATGATGGCGGAAGCTTTGCAGGACAGCGGTGTGATAGGGGTTATCTCGGCAAGCGTGGTGGGGCATATCAAGAGCTGGCCCTGGTGGCAGGCCTTGGCCGTGCTGGTGATCGCCTACGTTTATGCGCATTACACCTTCGCCAGCATGACTGCGCAAATCACCGCTTTATTCCCCAGTTTCCTGAGCGCGGCGCTGCTGGCCGGCGTTTCCCCGATGCTGGCCGTGCTGCCGTTCGCGTATTTCTCCAATCTGAACGCGGGTTTAACGCATTATGGCACAGGTTCGGCGCCTATCTTTTTCGGCTCGGGCTACGTCAGCCAGGGCACCTGGTGGAAAGTCGGATTCGTGGTGTCGCTCGTGAATCTCGTTATTTGGCTCGGGATAGGTCCGCTGTGGTGGAAACTTGCCGGGCTGTGGTAGATAAGCCCGATGCGCATTCCACACTAGAGCTGCGTCCCGCACTCGCTGCAAAACTTTGCGCTCTCGGCATTTAAGCTTCGACAACTGCGGCAACGGACCCTGATCCCGGATTCAGCGACTGGCTCAGCCTGAGCACGGGGGGTCTCTTTCGTTGATTCCCTGGCCGGATGTCCACGACTATAAACAACGAACGCTCGGATCCAAATCGCCAACGGCGCGAGGATGCAAAGCAATATAAATGCCCGGAACCATAATGGCGCCGGGGTCGAAAACAGACCGGCAAGAAACTGCCCGGACGCCTGTTCCCTCAGGCTTTCCGCGTAACGATCGTTCTCCGATTTTATGTCGGCAATAAACGTTGGGACCGCCAAAGCCGAATAAACAAAAACGAATATTGCAGAAGCGACAATCGTCGTGCGATTTCCCGATCTTTCAGCAAGTCGCAATAATGCTATGGCGGCGGCGATGATAACTGCCACGCTTGCAAACGTGCCAAAGGTGAAAACCAGGCTGGGCGCCCAACCGAGAAAAGTCAGGTGCATTTTCAAACCAATCGTGGTAAGTCCCAAAACAAGAACTCCCAGCAACCAACCAAGGATTTTGCCTCGGTGAGGGCTGTTCCAAAAATACAACCGCGGGGACGTGGTGGTCATGGTTCGTAAATTCTTTTGAAGGACAAAGTTTCCACGGCCCCATGGTGCTTGTATGCTATCGCGAGATCAACACGATACAGCAGTGATCTCATCGCCGGCACCGACCAAGAATTGCACCGATTTCCAGCGCAAGGCTTCCTGGCGAAGCTGGGTAAATGTGTTGGTGGCGGTAGTTCTTCAGGTGTCAGATGGGATAGGATTCTGGATGCTGGATACTGGATGCTGGATGGCTGAAACGCCGGCGCGTGATGTCCCACAAAGAATTCGGCGGATTTTTTTGGGCGCAATTAGGTGCAAATGGCTGCAAATGGGTGCAAATTTGCCGGGGAATTTGCGGTTCGGTTGCGTTGATTTGCAGTGCATTTGCGGTGGATGTTCGGCAGGAGTGAGACAGGCAAAATGATGGGGGCAAAATGATAATTGAAGGGGGTGGGGTACTGAGCTTGCTGGATTGCTCTGGACTGCTCTCGGTTGCTATTGGCTGCTCTGGAATTCGACTAAGTTCTCGATTAAGTTTGCGACTAAGTTTACGCAGCACGGCTCTCTACTATAGGGAGAATGTTCAAATTGAAACGTGGTGGGCGGAGTTAAGTCACTGAGGGGCAGGGACCTAGATCGGTTTATTGATTTCAATCTGATGTTTCACGCCTTTTTGCAGCCCAGGGCAGGTAAGTTTCGCTCGTAAGTAGAATCAAAGCAGGGCAGGTGTCTCGCCCGCCCTATTCTTTTGAAATGAGCGCGCACCAGAGGCACCCAACACTTAAGGAGGAGTACAAAAAAACCGGTAAATAGCGGTAAATAGCGGCAAATAGCGGTAAATATAAAGCAAATTACCACTATTTTCCAGTTTTTAGCTGTAGCTGCTTTTGGTGCTTATGAGAGTCTGCTCGACAGAGTGCAGGGCAAGGTGGAGGACGAAGTGCTGGGGCTATACCTTTCGGAACCGGTTACACGAAGGAGTAGCGGTTACAAAAGCGGTTACAGACTCGGAACTGACCCGGAACAAACAAGGCCGTGGGTAAGGGGGTCCAATTCATCCGTCCAACCGTCCAGTTTTCAATAAACGCTCGGTAAAGACGGGGGATTTGAGTGGACGGATCGAAAAAATGAAACGTCCAGTGGACGGATGGAACCGTCCAATGGCTTCGAGAGCGGGCGGAGGCTGAGCTTGACGTGTGCATAAACTCAGATGCATCCGCCAAAGAGGCTTACATAATCGGGGAGTGCTGCTGACGGCTCTCGGGCCGATGGCGGTGCGGGACAAGAAGGCGGCTCGCGAGGACCTGCTGACGTGGTTCGACAGGAAGTACGCGACGGCTAGCGAACAAATATTAGACCAAGCCACCGGTCACCGCCGCTTATTTTTGGCACGGAGATAGCTGTAAGAATGTGATGAGCTATCGGCGGTTGAGGGACTTCAAGCACGTTGCCATCTTGCCGGTGTGCTGGGGCATTGCTGCTGCGCTTTGGGCCTTTCCTCTGTGGGAAGCTTCTGCTGGTTCCTATACTTTTCTGGGCAGGCTTGTTGCAGATGTTTTGTCCTCGGCATGGGATATACGCCATCTCTTGGGTTACGTGACCTCTATCCTAGAAATCGCAGGCATAGCTTTAGCCTTAAGCTATCTGCGGGTCCCAACTTGGATTTATCTCGCTGCGCCAATTCCTGCGGCGTTCTATGTAATCTGGGGCCCGTTAACCTCCTATGGCCATGTTGCAGATTTGCGTGAAAACGTCATGGGATTTGGGTTAATCGCAAGTTGGTCCCTTTATTGGATCGCTTGGCTAGCGATGACGACGTTTTTTGCTTTGTTTCTAATTGCAAGAATTCGCGGTGCCGTGGTATTCAACAATGACGGGCTGCCGCAATGGGCAAAGAATCTTCGTCTCGCAGGAGGACTTTCGGTAGTCGTGGCTCTTTGTCTCGCACCAATCATAAAACCCACGCTCGTTTACGGCAAAGACTATGGCAAAGAAGATCGCTCTAGTTGTATCAACAACCTGAGAATGCTCGACGGTGCCAAGCAGCAATGGGGGTTGGAAATGCATAAGAACACCAATGACGTTCCTATGTGGCAAGACATCCGGCGCTATTTGTTTCACGAACCTCCCAAGTGCCCAAATGGCGGAACTTACAGCATCAACAGACTGAATGATGCGCCGACATGCTCGTGCGGCGCTAAGCTACCGGCGTTACCTTGATGTTATGAAAGAACTGCTCCAATCAGATGTTACCGGCGGGGCTGCGATTGTTATAATCCTTTCAGCCGTGTTCACCGCACTGTATGTGCGACTCGCTGGCGGCAAGGCGGAGCGGGGCGCGGTTCACGGCGTCTTCGTGTGGATTTTTGGATCGCTCTTTTCGTTTTTCATTTCGTTCGCACTTTATTGGGTGCCGGTTTGGCTGGAGGGCCGCGGCGATACCTCGGAGTTTTCGGCCTGGGCATTATTGTTCGTCGGTATTTGGTTTGTAGCGGGTGCCGGGGTCTCAGGGATTGTCGTTGTGATCTTTGGTTTGTGGCGAAGGCTGGCGAAGTCGGCGCATGCGGAGTCAGCCGGATGAAGAATTCGTGGCGCTGCGAACAGAACGTTGCAAGAAGTCAATGTTTCTCTTCCATAATCACTTAGCGTTGAATTCTTGCACAACGAATCAATAGTTAGGCCACTTGCGTATGCCGCAGACAAAACCAGACAAACGGTTCGAGAATCACACAGGGGTGATAATTGGCGGATTGGCGTATGCGGTACTCGCCGGTGCAGTTCTGAGTGCCCTCGCGGCCCGAAACGGCTCGACCGCGCTTTGGATTTTAGTCGGGGTCTTGATCGGGTGTGTTGCCCTCTGCGGTATCGGCTACTCGGCATGGATATTTCGGTATTACCGTTGCCCCGATTGTCGTTGTCGCTTGCGTCCCGAGCCGGGCCCACGCAGTTCACCGCTTCGGATTCGTTACCATTGTCAACGGTGTGACATCATCTGGGATTCAGGCATTACTTGGGGAGGCGAGTGATGGCAGTATGGCCCAACATTGCATGCAGCGAACCCGGCGATTACGCTTTATGTCCATGCTGAACATTTCTTGGCGTCGGGTCGCTGATGCTCATCGTTCGGTTACTATGCCAGGCCCATGAACACAGCGGACACCGAAGCGAAACTTCTGAAGCTGCCCGTAGCGCCTCGCTTATGGCACGCGTGGAACTCCCTTGTATTTCTGGTAGCCACGATTGTGCTCAACCTCCTTGGGCCCGCGCTTTGGCCGAAGTTGATCCGAACATGGGGTGTCGCCTTAGAGTGCTCCGCGCTTTGGTTTTTGCCGATCCTGTGGGGTGCGTACCTTTGGTTCAGATGCCCCAGGCAGAAAGGCGCCGTGGCGTGGTCCGTTCGCTACCTGGCCCTTCTGTGCTCAATCGTCTGGCTCTGCATCGGGCTCTGGGCCCTTGCCTCATGGGTGACCAATCGCTAGCTGATTCTTCTTTGCCGAACCAGGCCGCTTCAGGCAACGGCGCGGGTGCGTGCTCGTTGCATGCGGAGCCTTTTTCCCCCGCCGTGCCTGAGCGACAATGTTAGCCCGAGCCGCACGCCTATGGAAAACAAGAAGCACCCTAAGAAGCCGGAGTTCTGGATATATTTCTGGGGTGGCCTTGTGCTGGGCGCAGGTTTGGGCGCGTGGATCAGTTGGGGAATGTATCGCAGCCGGTGGGCTTTTTTTGCACAGACGGGAGCGATCGCCTTGGTTACTGGTTACCTCGCCGGGAAATGGCAGGACCCATTTTGGCCTTGGC
>PSRM01000038.1 GCA_003176045.1 Verrucomicrobiota bacterium
CTGCAGGCGGTGCCCGAGCCGACGGAATCATTGCAGTCGCTGCCGTACACCAGCTTGTCCTGGTGCCGCTCCAGGAATCCGCGAGCGTGGTCCTCATCCCGGGTCATCGCGTTCAGCCCCGAGCCCGCGGATAGATCTCCATAGATATTTGGGTAATCGCTTAGGTAACGATCGGTAATGCCACCCGCCGCGACCTTCCCTTTAGGATAAAGGTTCGTTTGGTCGTCCTTGTTGTTCTTATCAATATTTGCCCACCACGTTTGCGCGTGTCCGATAAAGGTCGTGTTCGGATATTTCTCCAGCATCTTGTAAAAGCGCTCCAGGCCATAATTGAATCTCTTATACTGCCAATGCATCAGCACCGGCACCCGGTAATGGGCCGCCAGTTCATAAACCCGCTGCATCCCGGCGCTGTCACATTCCACGCCAAACTTCTGCTCGGCAATGATCACGCCGCCGCGCTTTAGATACTTCTCTATTTCCACAATCGCATCGGGGAGATCGGGAACCTCATTGGCGCCGAACAGGTAATTGCGCCGATGCATCCTTGCGAACCGATAGCACGCTTCGTTTCCCGCGCACCTGGCTTCAAGACCGTTGGAGGCGCCGTCATGAGTTGCCGCTGAGACCACAGGCCGGCCCGCTGGCAATAAAATGGTCTTCGAAACGCCCATGGTAATCTGATGCGCCAGCAACGCTTCATCCGTGCGGCCCATGTAGGCCACGTGTTGGTGAATATCTATGATAATGTCGCTCTCGTGCTCGTCCGCCGGAGTCTTGCAGCCGGGCAAAGTTGCGGCGGCGGCCAGGAGGGCAGAGGCAGTCAGAAACTCACGACGGGAAAGGGCGCAGTTGTAGTCGGCGATAGTGTTATCCATAACCATCCTAGTCTGCTCAGTCTGGCCTCGCCTCTCAAATCAAAACGAACCTCACAACCAGTTTGAAATGGGGACCGGCCAGGCGTAGGCTGGCCTCGACACCAAATTCGTGAACCGGCCCGTTGCCAATCCCACAGACGGAGTTGCAGGGAATCGAAACGAACATGTGCGTCGAGGCCTTTTGCGCTCCAGCACCGCGCTGGTGGTGATTCTGCTGGTGGTTGTGGCGCTGGCGCTGGCGGCCATCCTTTATGCCATACGCGCCGAAAATGAGCGCAGGCGCGCGGTGGGGGCGGAAGAAGCAGCGCGCGAGGAATTGTGGAAGTCCTATCGCGACCAGGCGCGAGGCGGGAGATCGGGACTTCAGGCTGGACACCGGTTCGACAGTTTGGCGGCCATCCGCAACGCCGCCCGGATGCATCCTTCGTTGGAGCTGCGTAATGAAGCGATTGCCTGCCTTGCGCTGGCCGACTTGCGGCCGGCAGCGTCCCCGCTGCAAATACCCGGCGCCCCAGTCACACTCGATTCTTCTTTCGAGCGCTGCGCGGCAGCGGACGCGCAGGGCCGCATCCAGGTGCGCCGACGCTCGAACGGGGAGTTGCTTGAGGAGTTGCCGTCGCTGACCAATTCGGTGCAGTTTATCTTTCCCTTCAGCCCGGACCGGCATTTCCTGCCAGTGACTTATTCGGATGGGCAAACCCGCTTATGGGATCTGCAAAAAAAAGTGGTGGTGCTCACGTTCCGAGTTTGGTCGCCTTACCAAACGATTTCCTTCAGTCCGGACAACCGGCGCCTGGTAAGCGCCGAGGAGGACGGAACGCTGAGCATATACGACCTGGCTGGGTCTTCCGCGCCGAAAATAATCAAGGTGGACTTCACACGGCCCTGGGTGCGACTCAGTCCCAATGGTGAAGAGATGGGAGTTTTTTCGGCGCGGACCAATGAAGTCTGGATACTTAATGCAAGGAGCGGGCAGATGCTCAATCGGCTGATGCATCGTGATGTGGTCCGGGGTTTGGCCTGGCATCCGGACGGGAAATTGGTTGTGACTGGTTGCGCCGACAAAAATTGCTATCTTTGGAAACTCAGCCAACCCCAATCTCCGCTACTAATGCTGGCCGGGCATCAATCCCCGGTGGTGGAGGTCGCCTTTCATCCAAGCGGCGATTGGTTCATATCCAATAGTTGGGATGGTACCACGCGTTTGTGGGACACGACCACTTGTCAGGAAGTGGCCCGGCTGGAAACGGTCGGAAACGGCATGCGGTTCAATGATGATGGCCGGTGGTTGGCCTGGTACAGGACGGGTGGCGCAGCCAGCTCACCGGAGCTGATGGAGGTTACAACCCGGTGCGCGCTCCGGTTTCTGCGGGAACCCGAACCGCTGGTTGCGGATGGAGATCCAAGAATTTTAAAGATCTCGGCGATCTGGGAAGTGAACTTTAATCCGGATGGACGATGGCTGGTTTCCGCCGGCAAACAGGGAGTCCGGGTCTGGAACACAATGGATGGCGACGAGGTCGCCCGGCTTACGCGTTACGAGTCGCACTCGGCGTTCTTTGATCCGCAAGGCAATCATCTGATCGCTTCCTGCGATGAGGGACTTCTGCGCTGGCGAGTGCAGAGGGAGGATGGGGGCAAGCCGCATTTTTCAGATCCCGAGCGTTTGGTGGAGCATGATTCCTGTGAACGCGCCGCGAGAAGTGAGGACGGGGCTGTTCTGGCCTACGGCCACGCCGGCAAGGTTCAAGTCCTGGGCACTGGCCGTTCTTTCACCGGCTGGCCTGCCGCGCATTTTGTCACGGTCAGTCACGATGGCGCCTGGGTAGCCGCCAGCGCCTGGCAGCATGACACCGTCCGGCTCTGGGCCGCGACCAATGGCGCTTTGGCCGCCGAGTTGCCTTGTCCCGGCACGGCCGACTCAAAGTTCAGCCCGGATGACCGCTGGCTGGTGACTGGAGGGTTTGGAGAGTATTGCTTTTGGGACCTCGCCACCCACCAGCTCGCGAGGAGCCTGCCTCGCGCCGATACTGCGAATTTTCACGGCACGATCGCTTTCTCTCCCGACGGACAACTGATGGCGCTGGCTCGCTCGAGGACCAAAGTGCAACTGCTCGATCCCAAAACCTTCGAGGAACTGGCCATGCTGGAGAGCCCGTTGCCCCAGCTCATCTCCTGGCTGGCGTTCAGTCCCTCCGCAGACCAGTTGGCAGTCGCCACTGAAACGCCATTCATTCAATTATGGGATCTGCGTTGGCTGCGGCACGAACTCGCCAACCTGGGGCTGGACTGGAAGCCCGAACGGGCCCTGCCCAGCGGCACGAATTCAATCGCGCAATCATCACACACCCTCAGCGTGGCTGCCAATGACACGAATCCCAGGTCCGGAACCCGGGGCTCAACCCCGGCTCGCTTCTTTCTGGTTATCGGAAGCGCCGTGGCCCTGGCGACCTGCCTGGGCGTGTTGATTTTGCAGCGACAGCAAAAGCTGGTGGCAGGATACCTCCGGCTGGATGAATTGGCCTTGCAGCGCGCTCGCGATCTGGAGTTGGCCCAGCGCGAGCTGGCGCATAGCGAGAAAATGAAAGCGCTGGGAACTCTGGCGGCCGGCATCGCCCATGATTTCAATAACCTGCTTTCGGTGATCCGCCTCTCCAATGATGTCATCAGCCAGGAGGCTGGCAAAAGCCCCAGTGTGCGTGAGGAGCTCGAGTCCATCGAGAATGCGGTCCAGCAAGGCAGGTCGGTGGTTCGTTCCATGCTGGGCTACAGCCGGCAGGCAGCCGACAAGCCGGCTTTCTATGCCGTTGGAGATGTCGTGGCCGATACGGTTTCATTGCTCAGCAAACAATTCCTGGGTGGAATCGTGCTAACGCTGGACGTGAATCGGGCGATGCCCCAGGTTTGGGGCGCGCCCAGTCGGCTCGAACAAATTCTGCTCAACCTGATGGTCAATGCGGCCGAAGCTATGGGCGGCCACGGCCAGCTCACTATCCAGGCGCAGGCGCAAAAATCCTCGACTGACAACGCATTGGTTTTACGCCCAACCCCGGCTCCTGAGTACGTGCAGCTTTCCGTCAAAGATTCCGGGCCTGGCATAGCCCCGGAAATCCGCGCGCGCATTTTCGAGCCTTTCTTCACCACGAAAACGGTCGGCACTTCGCCCGGCACCGGTCTTGGCCTCTCGACCGTTTATACCATCGCACAAGAGGACGGGCTGGGCCTGGGAATGGAGACGGCGGTCGCAAAAGGAACGACTTTTCGGCTATGGCTGCCTATTTTGAGATTCTAATGTAGCGTTGCGAACAACAAAGGAAACCACAAATGAACATCAATAATTCGTGGCTATCCATGATCAAAATCCCTGAGAAGCGGGGACGAGGCCGTCCCCGCCCCTGCTTGTTTTAACGGTTCGGGTGGGCTTCATTCGCCCATTGCTTTTAGCAGGTCTCAAGACCAGCATCCCTTGTGAACGCGAACGACCGGTCTGCGGCGACGATTCTTGTCGTTGAGGACGATCCCAATCAATTCCGTCTTTACGGAAAGGTGCTCAAGGGGTATCGGCTCACGTGCGTGGTCAACGCCAGCGCCGCTCTCAAAGTATTGGAGGAACGGTTGCCGGACTTGATCATTCTCGATCATGTTTTGGCCGATGGCGAGCGCGGGACAGATTTCCTCCCACGGCTCAAGGAACAGGCGGCGCACGTGCCTGTTATAGTTGTTTCGGGGACGCTTGACATCCATGAGCAGCTCAAAGTTTTGCAAGGCCCGCGCTCGGCGCATTATGTTCTGGAGAAGCCCGTGCGCGCAGCGGAGCTATCGGGGCTGGTGGAACAAGCCTTGACCCAGTGCGGTCTGGGAGAAACCGTGCGCGCGCTGCAGTCGCTGGAGCGGGCCGAAAAGATCGAGAGCAACGAACCCGAACGCCGCTTTGTTGAGCGGCTGGCCCGCCAGCACGAGATCCTCAATCAGCTTCGGGCTTCGTTGCAGCCACCCAACGTCTCCGCACTGGCTCGCCAGTTCAATGTGGACCGCAAAACCATCCGACGCGACCTCAGCGATCTGGTCCAGCGGGGACAGATGGATGCGCGCCTCTGCCGCGAAGCTGAGGAGACAGAGTAGCCCGGTTCAAAGTTCATCCTCCTTCGCTAAAGCTTCGGAGGACAAGAAGTTCAAAGTTCAAGGTTCCAGGTTCCAAGTTCCAAGTTCCAGGTTTCAGGTTTCAAGTTTGAGAGCCTGCATCAGACCTGGGCTTCACTCGCCCACTGGTCGAGGCTTCGGGAGCGGCGGAGAATCTCTCCATTCAGCCTTCGTAATGCGCGCAGAGGCAATCACGCAGTGATGCTCTGCCCGTGCTACGGCCGAGGAATTAATTTAATTATGAGATGGAATGGACTTTTGTTTGCTTGGTTCGGACTAATCACGCTTTTGACGGCGCAACCGGTGGCTCGTGCGCAGAGCAGCGCTTTCACGTACCAAGGCCGGCTCAACGACACGGCGGCCCCCGCCGGTGGCCTCTACGACCTGACCTTCGCTTTATTTAACGCGAGTTCAGGGCCGGCCCAGGTCGGCAACACAATCACCAATGTGGCTACGCCCGTGACCAACGGCCTGTTCACGGTAACGCTCGATTTCGGGGCGGCGCCATTCACAGGCGCCAACCTCTGGTTGCAGATCAGCGTTCGGACGAATGGCAACGGCGCTTTTCTCACGCTCATCCCGCGCCAGGCGATCACGTCCACGCCCTACGCCATTCGGGCTGCCAACGTCAGCGCCGGCGGCGGGTTGTCCGGCACTTACTCGAACACTGTGACCTTCAGTAATTCCACCAACACCTTCAACGGCTCGTACTTCGGCAATGGCGCTGGGATCACCTCCCTGGATGCTTCTCAACTATCCTTTGGCTCAGTGCCGGCGGCGGCGTTGGGCAATGCGTGGAAAATATCCGGCAACAGCGCGACCGCGCCCGGCGCCAACTTCCTCGGCACGTCGGACAACCAGCCGCTCGAGTTCAAGGTCAATAACCAGCGCGCCCTGCGTCTGGAGGCCGGCAGCTCTTCCGGCGGCGCACCCAATCTAATGGCCGGCTCATCCCTCAACTTCGTCGCCTCAACCGTGTACGGCGCGGTGATCGGCGGCGGGGGAACAACCAATTTCGCCGGACACACCTATAGTAACTCAATCTTTGCGAACCTGGCGGCCATTGAGGGCGGTGCTGGAAACAGTATTCAGGCCGGGTCGGACTCCGCTGCGATCGGCGGCGGCTTTCAAAACACAATCCAGATCAACGGGAGCAGCGCGGCCGTTGGCGGCGGCCACGGCAACACTGTTTCGGGCACTTACGGAACCGTTCCTGGCGGTTTTAGCAACTCCGCGGCAGCCTACAGTCTTGCGGCAGGCAACCGGGCTAAAGCCAATCACGTTGGGTCCTTTGTCTGGGCCGACGACCAGAACGCCGATTTCAGTTCGACAGGCACCGAGCAGTTCTTGATACGCGCCCGCGGCGGCGTCGGCATCGGCACAAACAACCCGGCCACGCTGCTGCACGTTGCGGGCACGATTACATGCGTCACGCTCAACCAGACGAGCGACCGGGCCGTGAAAGAGCATTTCGCGCGGGTGGATGGGCGGGCGGTTTTGGAATCGTTGGCGCGGCTGCCGATCAGCCGTTGGAATTACAAGAGCGACCCGGCTACACCGCATCTCGGGCCGGTAGCGCAAGATTTTCACGCCGCGTTCGCTCTTGGCGCGGACGACATGCACATTGCCACCGTGGATGAAGAAGGGGTGGCGCTGGCAGCCATTCAAGGGCTGAATGAGAAAGTGGAAGCGCAGCAAGCCGAGTTGAGAAAGAAGGAAACCGAGATCACGGAGCTCAAAGCGCGGCTGGAGGCGCTGGAACGAATCATTTGCAACCAAACACGCAATTGAAGGGTCTAGCTGTGAAAGCCAGGAGACTGTTGTTGCTCTTAAGCCTTACCGGCCAGGTCTCTACCGTGTCCGCTGCCACCCGCACCTGGGGCGGAGGTGGGGCCAACAATAATTGGACCACCTCGGCCAATTGGGACGCCGCAGTAGTCGCGGGGGACAGTCTGGTGTTTCCCCTTGGCGCCGCGCGCCTCTCGAACACCAATGATTTCGCGGGCGGCACGACGTTCAACTCAATCACCTTCTCGGGCACCAACTACATCCTGAGCGGTAACGCGTTCACGCTCAGCGCCGGCATCACCAACAACGCGCCCACGAACGTCAATAACCAGGTCAGTTGCCCGATTACTCTGGCGGCTAATCAAGCCTTCAGTTCGATATTCAGCCAGACGAGCGCGCTGCAGTTGAACGGCCCGGTGACCAACGCCGGCCATACGCTGACATTTATTGGCGGCACGTTCATCGTCAGCGGGGTCATCAGCGGCGCAGGCGGAATTGAAAGCTCCGCCGGCTTTCTCGGCCTCACCGCCGCGAATACCTACGCAGGCACGACTCATATCAGTAGCGGCTTTGTCGCGGTAGCGAACGGTTCGGCGCTGGGAGATACCAACACAGGCACGACCGTAGATGCCGGTGCGACGCTGGGAGTCGAGCTTGGGATCTCGGTGCCCGAGCCCATCACGCTGGCCGGCACACTGCAAAACCTCACCGTTACCAATACCCTAACCGGCAACATCATGCTCACCTCCGCCAACGCCACCGTGGACGTGAGCACCAACACGACGCTGACGCTCAGCGGCGCCTTGAGCGGAAGCGGCGGACTGACAAAAACCAGCGCAGGCACACTGACCCTTTCCGGAACGAACGCCAACACCTACACCGGCGCGACGCGCGTGAACGCAGGCACGCTCCTGCTGGGCAAGACCGGCGGCGCCACGGCCATCAACACCACCTCGGGCTCGCTGATCATCGGCGATGGTCTCGGCGGAGCGGACAGCGATGTCGTCCGCTACTCGGCGGCCGGGCAAATCGGCAGTGCGTTCACGTCGGTGACCATTGCCAGTTCGGGTTTGCTCGATGTCAACGGTTTCATGGATCAAAGCGGGCCGCTCACGCTGAACGGTGGACACGTGACGACTGGCGCGGGTGTTTTGGGCCTTGTCTCGGTAACCAACAACGCCAACACCAACCGGCAAGGCCTTATCAGCGGCAACATCCGTCTGCCCGGCGGCACCATTCTTTTTGACACCGAGGGCCACTTCTTCTCGCCCGACCTCAATGTCCAGGCCTCGGTCATTGGCACCGGCTCGCTCACCAAAGCCGGCCCAGGCGAAATGGTCCTGAGCAGTTCCAACAGTTTTACTGGCAGCACGACGGTCAATGCCGGCGAATTGGAGGTGGACAATTCCTTCGGTCTCGGCGCCACCAATGGCGCCGTGGTCGTCAACTCAGGCGCCGCGCTGCTGGTCCGGTTCAATTCTGCCATCAGCAACAAATCGCTAACCATCAACGGACCGGGCGCCGGCGGCGCCCTCCTCCCTTTGACCGGCTCTCATGGCACGAACTCGTGGAGTGGCGACATCACTCTCGCCAGCGACGCTGTCATCGGCGCGTTTGCGGCCAGCGACCGCTTGATCCTGAGCGGGGCCATCGGAGGACCGGGCGGCCTGACGATCCAAGATCCGGGCACAGTTGTTTTCTCCGGCACAAACGCCAACACCTATTCCGGCGCGACCACCGTTAGTTCCGGCACGCTGCTTTTAAGCCGGATCACACCCAATGTCTCCATTCCCGGCGTGTTGATCGTGGGCGATGGTGTGGGTGGCGCGGATGCCGATGTCGTCCAAATTACCGGTTTTCCGGCGCTCAGAACGAATACGGCCGTGACCGTGAACAGTTCCGGCCTGCTGCGGCTGTCAACGTTCAGCGAGTCCATTGGTTCCCTGGCCGGCAGTGGCCATGTGGACAGCGCGGGCGGGACCCTGGACGCAGGCTTTGACAACACCTCCACCACTTTCAGCGGGGTCATTAGCGGCAGCGGCGGATTCGCCAAGGACGGCAATGGCACGCTCACCCTCTCGGGCACAAATACCTATACCGGCTCGACCACGGTCGCCACCGGCAAACTCATCATCAACGGCTCGCAACCGCAAAGCCCGGTGACCATGGGTGGCGGCACGCTGGGCGGCAGCGGCGTGGTTGGTATCACCTTCGTCGGCGGCGCGGCCATCTCGCCCGGCGCCAGTCCCGGCATCCTCACCACCAGCAATCTCACTCTCAACGGCAGCGGCAACACGCCCGCGGACTTCATCGTGGAACTCAACGGTCCCGCCCCAGGCACCGGCTACGACCAGTTGAGAGTCAACGGCAGCGTGAACCTCAACGCTACGCGGCTCATCGCTACGCTTGGATTTCTTTCGGCCATCAGCAATAGTTTCGTCATCATTGACAATCGGGGCTCGATTGCGGTGGCCGGCACGTTCGAGGGCCTGTTCGAAGGCGCGACCGTGGACATCAGCGGCACGCCTTTCCGCATCACCTACACCGGCGGCGACGGCAATGACGTGGTTCTTACACAACTTACCGCCACGCAGCGGCCGCTCTTGACCATTCAACCCGTCCCTGGAACGAACGTCGTGCTTTCCTGGGCCACGAACTTCACCGGCTACACGCTCGAAGCCAACACGAACTTTGCCACCAATAATTGGGTCACGGTGACGAACCCGCCCGCGATCAGCGGCACGAACAATACCGTAACCAACGCCAGCGGCGGCGCGAACCGATTTTACCGCTTGCGCGCGCCTTGAGAAGCGGGGACGAGGCCGTCCCCGCCCCTGGCTGGGCGAGGCGCCGGGGATGACGACGCCTCGCCTCGAGGAACTGCGCAGGACAGGCCGGACTGCTGGCTTGGGATTCTAAGCCCTATTGCAAAATGTCAAAGAACGTGGCGGAGCACGGGGACCGGTTTTTGGCCGGCCATTGCGACGCGCCAGGAAACATCGATCAAGATATGGGATCAGGATTAAGAGAAAGATTAAGATTAAGAACCTAACGCCGAAGCCAAACGGGCCATTTTGGGAGGGGGGTGGGGGGTACATGGGACTTTCCGGCCTTTCCGGCCATTTTAACGATTTCGATGTCCGTCGAGGGCCGTGGTTGGCTGAGTGAGGGACGGCGGAAGGCCGGCGAAGGTCCAAAGTCCAAAGTCCATCCGCCTGCGCCAATGCTTCGGCGCAACAAGAGGTCCGAAGTCCGAGCTTGGAACTCCGCAAACCGATTTAACGCAAAGACGCAAAGGGGCAAAGACGCGGGGGAAGGGAAATTTCAAATTCCACATGGCAAAGGGCGTTTCGACGAAGTTAACGACAAGGTTCACGACAAAGTTTCAGGGGGGTGGGGGGGCGTGCCTGGCGACTTGCTGTACGCTGCTCTGGCCTGCTATCGGCTGCTGTGGGATGGAAACTGCGTGTGAAGAGTGTCAGGTGTCAGGTGTCAGGTGTCATGTGTCATGTGTCAGGTGCCAAGTGTCAGGAACGGGAGTGCTGGAATGTTGGAATGGTGGAGGCATGGAACGATGGAATGGGTGTAAGCGAGGTTTCAGGGTTCAGGTTGCGGCGAATGGTTTTGGGGTGTGAACGACAAGTCAAAAAGTTCTGGCGAATTTTTTGGGCGCAAATGGCCGCAAATGGGTGCAAACCGGCGCAAACGGGTGCAAATCCGGTCGCTGATTTGCGGTTGAGTTGCAGTTCGTTTGCGGCGTTTTTGCGGCGGAGTTGCGGCCGGGGATCGACAAAGTTAACGACAAAGTTTGCGACAAAGTTACACTGAAGGGGGGTGGGGTACTGAGCTTGTGGGACTGCTGTGGATTGCTGTGGATTGCTGTGGCGTGTCATTTGGTGAGGGAATTGTGGAATGGAACGATGGGGTCCAAAGTCCAAGGTCCAAGCAAGGACCCCAGAGGGGGCTGAAAATGGAAGAAACACCAAATCTTAACCGCTTGGAAACCAGCAACATACACGATGTGTTTCTTGAGAGTCCAAAGTCCAAGTCCGAGCTTCACGGAGGGTTTTAATGCTAAGACGCAAAGGGGCAAAGACGCGGGGGAAGGAAATTTCAAATTCCACATGGCAAAGGCGTTCGATTACGTTCTCGATTAAGTTTGCGACTAAGTTTACGGCAGCACCGCTCTCTACTATAGGGAGAATTTTCAAATTGAAACGTGGTTGGCGGAGCTAAGTGGCTGAGGATAAGACGGTTAGCTCGTTTTGGAGATTTCAAATTGGTGTTTTAGGCCTCATTTGCCAGGGACGAGCAGTCAGTGGTCAGAGGTCAGTAGTCAGTGGTCAGAGGTCAGTAGTCAGTGGTCAGAGGTCAGTAGTCAGTGGTCAGTGGCCAGTAGTCGGTAGATTCGGTGCCGCACTCATCGATTGAAAATGCCACAGTTTCTGTGTAATGCAAATGATTTTCTGCTAATTCGATTGGGCTGCCAATGATCGAGCCGGCGGGCCGCCAGACGCCAGGTCACAGGCGGATTGATGGTGACGAATAGCTCGCGTATGATCTCGGCTGACATAGCTGGGGCAGTCGCATCCATTACTGAAGGCGATCCGGGCGTGCTGAGATGAAACAAACTCGTAAAACCACGCCCCTGGTTGACCGGGACCCGCCGTCGCTCAGAGCTATGGCGGGGCAAGCAGCGCCACGAGGCGGGCAAGGTGTTTGCATGTTTAGTCAGAGTAAGTGAGCTTTGCTTCGCTTGAGAAGCGTTCGTAACTGAGAAGCTGGTCCAGCGTTAGATTTCTGTGGCATGGCGGCTGCATTGGTTGGCGTGTCGAGTTCAATTGCTGGCCCCAGCGCAACCTGGCCGGCAACACCATTGACTTCTTTGTCCAGGTCCTCGGTTTGTCCTTCCACGAC
>PSRM01000062.1 GCA_003176045.1 Verrucomicrobiota bacterium
CGAAATCCGAAATCCGAAATCCGAATGCCGAAATCCGAAGTCCGAAATCCGAAGTCCGAAATCCGAAGTCCGAAGTTCGAAATCCGAAATCTGAAATGAATCAGCGAGACAAAGTGAAAGACAAAGTGGAAGACGAAGTGGAGGACGAAGTGTCCCCGCGCGGATGAGTTTGGGTTGTGGGGCAGGCGAGACGCCTGCCCTGCTCTGCGAAATATCCGGGTTAAGGGCGAGACTTTCGGCCTTGAAACGCTCCGAAGGCGAGGCTCAGGCCGATTAGCGCGGCTGCGCCTGGCTCGGGAACGGCAGTTGCGTGGATGTTATCCACACCGATTTCGGCGTTGATGCTATCGCCAATGCCCGAAGGACTGGCTGCACTCAAGATGCGGAAGTCGCCCACGTTCTGAAGATCGGTCGCCAGAGGTTGGGGATTGTTGACAGGAGTCAGGTCGGCGGCATCGAGCAGAAAAACGGCGTTGTGCCACTGCCCATCGGCTGCGAGGTTAAACGCGGTAGTGCTGCAATAGCCCGGTGTGGCCGAACCTCCGCTGCTCTGACGAATACAAATCCGGATTGGGATGGCGCTGGGGCCGAAATTTTTCAGGTTCATGGTGACCTCGGTCACGCCGGCGGCAGTATAATTGCCAAGCCATTGCGAATCATTGAAAGTCACCATATGCGAGCTGCCGCCAAAACTGCCGGAAACGACTTGCATGTAACGGTCTCCTGCGCCTCCAGGTCCACCCGTTGAGATATTACTCGAATTGCCCGCGGGATCGCCCCAGCCATCGGTTGACCCATCCTGGAATGTATCGGTTTGCCCGAAGGTTATGCCCGCACAAAGACGCGGCAGGGCGAGCACGATCGCGGCAAAACTCAAAGCGGCAAGACGCAGGTACGGCAGTCGGGAGAAGGAGGAATTCAAGCTAGCCACGGGTTTCATCGTGCGGATTATAGGAATTCAAGTGGCGCTGTCAAGAGAATAAATTGACAATTTTCAGGCCGCCGGACGACAGAAAATCGGAGCCAATAAGATTAGATGCACAAGCCCCACCGGAGGTTCCCCGAAATCTTCAGCGGGGAGCGCGGCATTTATGCCGCTTCACCGTCTGTGGGGAATGAAAGGGCCTGATAGCCCGGGCGCTTCCGTGCGTTCGGGGCGTGAAGCGGCATAAATGCCGCGCTCCGTGCCACCAGCGGCCGCTGCCGACCGGTATCAAGATATGCGCCTGCAACGTCTACGCAGTGCCAGAAGAGCGACCAACCCCAGGCCGGCCAGCTTAAATGCACCGGGTTCCGGGGCACCTATCGCGTACACGTTGTCCACGCCAATCTCAGCGCTTATCTGATCGCCAATCCCGGCAGGACTCGCTGCGCTTAGAATGCGGAAGTCTCCAACATTCGATAGGTCCGTGGCGAGCGGCTGCGGATTATTGATTGGGGTAAGACTGCCGGCATCGAGGCCGAAAACGGCAGCGTGCCACAGACCGTCGGGCAGGAGCAGATAGGGCGTGACGCTGCAATAGCCGGGTGTGCCCGATCCGAGGCTGCCCTCACGGATTGCGATGCGAATCGGGATAGCGCTTGGGCCAAAGTTGCGAAGGTTCATCGAAACTGCGTTGACACCTGCCCCAAGGTAGTTGCCCAGCCATTGCGCGTCATTGAAGGTCACCAGGCGCGAATTGCCGCCAAAACTGCCGGAGACCACCTGCATGTAATGGTCTCCAGAGCCTGCGGGTCCCCCGGTGGAGACATTGCTCGAGTTTCCAGCCGGATCGCCCCAGCCATCCGTCGTTCCGTCCTGAAATGTGTCAATCTGGCCAGGGGTAATGGCCGCGCAAAACCGCGGCATTACCACCACCAGGCTAGCCGCTACCCTGGCGGCAACTCGCTTGAGACGGGTGCCTCTGGATCCGCAAAACCCCTTCGGGTTCATGCGCCGATTATAGTTCTGCCCAGGCTGGCGACAAGGACGAATTGGCTTACTGACCTCCGAGTGAAACATCCTGGCGTCACAAATTCTGGCGGGTCCTGTAGAAGCGATTTTGGAATTGGGTAGAGGCGGGATCCGTAAATAGAAATGTATTTGCTGGGGCCGAGTTTGTCGCGAGGGGAATCCAGGCCGTACAGTTCGACGAGGCCTGGAGGATGTAGGTCTGGCCGGCGATGCCGGTAACGGTGAGCTGGAACAAGCCGTTAGTGGCGCGCCTTGGCGCTGAAAGGAAGGCATTGGTTTCCACAAAAATCGCAACGGGCGCCGAGGTGCTGGAAAGGCCGGAATTGGCGAAAGCCTTCGCTGTAAAACTATAATTGCCCGCAGCCAGGTTGTTGTTGGTGAAATTAAACGGCGGGCTAGCCTTGTTGCCGAGGTGGTTGGAGCCTGAGAAGAGTTGCACATTAGGCACCGCTTGCAGTGGAGGCAGTTGCCTGGATGGTGAGGTTTGCAGGTGCCGGCGAAAAGAAATCGCTGTTCATTGTCACGGTGAAACTCGCCCCGAGCGCCGCTCGCGCTGCCACGAGCCCAACCAAAATCAAAGAGCGACCGTACTGCATAACTTCCTTTATGAGATGGACCGCTCCAAGGTCTGGTTCCCATCACGGCCACGAAATTGTGATCAGGCCAAATATCGAGTGGGCGGTGTAGTCCGTTGCGTGTCCGGAGGTCGGCTCCCGATATTGCGCGAACCCATACGTGAGGCTGGTGGACAGTGCCTTGGTGAGCCGGTGACTGATGCCTGCGCGTAGCGCGTGCCGCGTGTAATCAATCCCCAGCGGCAGACCAGCAGGATTATGCTCGCCATAATCGGATTCGGAAAAGGCGTAGGTACAATGCAGATCTGTCAAATCCGTTACGGCATAAGCCGCTGTGGAAAGGACACTGTACAGATGGCCTTGGTAAGGGTGCAGAAAATCCACACCGTATTGCGCGGTAAGAACGCGCGAATCCGAATAAGAAAAGGTGCCCGAGAAATAAAATCGCCGGAGCGGAGTGAGCACCGCGTTGAAGCTAAATACGCGCGATTCATAATCGCCGCCTTCGATAGCGCCACCGGGGCTGCCCGGGTCGTTCTCACGGGTGGCATGATCGAAATCGGTTTTCTGCCAGCGAACGGTGAAGGAGGTCCGGGCCCACGTGGCGAGGCGATAGGAGAGCCGCGCCTGGGCCTGGTTTTCGGCGATGTCGCGCCAGTTGAAAAACCCGGGGTAGCTGAACGTGCTCGAGTCATTCAGGCGAGTGTAGTCGGTATGTCTGTCGCTATGGGTCGCGTCCGCGCCAAAAGTAACGCGTTGCGCCGGTGAGACATGGAAGCCCGCGCGATATTCTTCGGAATGGATGCTTTCATCGGCATCGTAAGTGAAGGGAGCCACCCCATCGGGCCGGCTCTCGAAACGGGACAAGGATTCCTGGAGCGAGCGCGCTTCGGCGAACAGGGCGGTGCGCGGAATGGTAGTGTAGCGCAAGGACGCGCTTTCGCGAGCGATGGCGCTATCGAGATTGCCGGTGTTCACAGAAGCATCCGGCAGCAGCGGCGGCCTGTCGGGATTGCCCAGTTGCAAGTTGGAAAAGCCCATTGTGTCCTGGCGCGTCCACTCACCCTGGGCTGCTAATGAAAGGGTCAGGCCGTCCCAGGGGCCCGCCAGGCTCGAAACGCTGAGCGCATGCGAAACGCGCCGCGTGCTGATTTCATCGGCAAACCATTGGTTTCCGAAGCTGTTAGCGCCCGAGGCATCATAAGTGTTTTGCTTCAGCGAAGCATCTCCCTCGAGTTGTGAGTAATAGTAAGCGCCGGAAACGGAAAGCCACTCAGCCAGCGGCTTGCCCAGACTGATGGTGTTGGCGCCCTGTGTATGCTGATCGTGTTCGGACACCCGCGTGAAAGTCCCAGCCGCGGGGAACCCAACCAAATCCTGCCGCGTAGTGGAAAGCTTATAGAATTCCACGTGCGCGCTGTCTTCGTACCTCCAGCCATAGATTTCCCCGGCGGCATCGAATTTTACTATGTGCGTCCCCTCGTCAATTTGTTTGGAAGCTGGAAAAATATTTTTGTTATCGGAGGGGCTGGCGAAAAGGGGCGTCGTTCCGACCGGTCCCCATTGCAAGGTGGCCTCGGTGCCGGTCTTAAACTGGTATTCGTAGCCTGCCGTTACGAGCGGTTTGTCCGGGAGCGTAAGGCCAAGATCCAGCCAGGCCCGCCCCATTCTCAAGGCAAGATCCTGGTTCAAGTTGAACGTGTTGGTCGGCAGCAAGGGCGCAAAACCGCCGGTGTCATCGTAATATTTGCGCCACGTCTCAAACCCGGCCCGAGCAAAGCCAAGGTCCGCTTTGGTCAGAGCCGCTTTGATCTGATAATCATCGTCCCTGGGGATGGCGTGGCCTTCGCCCGAGAACCACGCGCCGGGCGCACTTGGCTCACGCCAAGCGAAGCGCTCGAGACCGCCTGCCGTGCCTTCCTTGATGCCTTCGATCTCGCGGAATTTTCGGCGGTCCCCGCTCACGCTCGTCCATCGCGCCATCGGTGAGAGGGTGACATCCAATTGCGGTCGCTCGAGGTCGCTCCATGGCGCTCCCTGATCAATCCACCCGCGCAATAATCCAATCTGTGTGCCCGTGAGCGGCTTGCCCTTGCCGGGCGGTGGCATTTCCATGTCGGGAGCTAAACCGCTCACATAGTAAATTAGCCGGCTGTGTGCGCTGTCTCCTGGGACAATGTCGTCTTTGTTGTTGGCTCCTCCCTTAAGCGCATTTTCACGGATGTCCAGGCGGAAGCGGCTTTTGGGTTTTTCGGGGCCGTGGCAGCGTAGGCAGGAGGCTTCGAGGATGGGTTGGATGTCGCGGTCAAAGTCCACCTGGCGCGTGGCGACGGGAGACAGGCGGGTGGGATCAATGGGTTGAGCGTGGCAGGGCTTTGAGAGGACAATGAGGATGAGCGAAGCAAAAGCAATGTGCATCCGGATCGCGCAACGCCCGGGAGCGCGGCTGATACGCGCGGGCAAGATGCCTGCGCTCCCAGGGTGGTGCCATTCATCCGAATACATAAATCGGAGCAGGAGGAACTTTCTGAATGCTCAGTACAGCAGCCGAACATCGGCATTCGAGCCGTGGACGGCGGTATGGCATCCGGCAGCCCAACAAGTGGCACGGCTGAGGAAGGTGGTGTGATCAACCGCGCCGATATAGATGTTGCCGCGGCCATTCTGATTTTGGGCGTGGCAGCGCAGGCAGAGATTAGAGTCGGCAATTGTGAGCATTTTGCGGTTGATGGAACCGTGGGGGTTGTGGCAGATAGCGCAACCTTCGCGCATGGCTTCGTGCTCGAAAACCACAGGCCGCGTTTGTTCGCGATGGCATTGCGCGCAACTTTCGTTGTGGCGGGCCAGAGCCAGCCCACTGGAAGGTTTGGCCATGTCTCCGCCATGCGGATCGTGGCACTGGGCGCAATTCATGCGGCCTTCGACCACAGCATGACGATGGGGCAGGTGAAAGTCGGCCTGGACCTCGAGGTGGCATCTGAAGCAGGCGCCAGGTTCTTTGCCAGGATTCAGAATGAACTGATGGTTTGCATCGGCAATATGCTTGCTGCCCGGACCGTGGCAGGCCTCGCAACCCGTTTGGCCGGATAGGTCCCCGCCAGTAAAATGGATTCGGGCATGCGGATTCGCGGGAAACTTGCGCGTGAGTTCGTTGTGGCAATCGGCGCATGCTCGGTCGCCGGCGTACTGGGCGCCGGGGATTTCGAGCGGAGCCATCACCGTGCGCTCCAGGGACGAGCAGGACTGCAGGAGCAGGGCAATCCCAGCCAGAGTTAAAAAAAGGGCCAGCAAAACCCCGAGCCCAAAATGGCGCGACAAACACTGATCAATTCGCGCCGAAACGGAGTTCGGCGCTCCACTGGCGCGGCCCCTGCGGTCAGTCGCGAAACCGTCATCGCTTTGCATCCGCTGACTCTGGCCCTGACTTTTTGCCAAGTGCCGCCGCCTTGACCATCTCCTTGACGATTGCGTCGGACAGATCGCCACTGACAGGAAAACTGGTTTGCAACTTGCCCTGCGCATCAATTATCAAGGTGCGGAAGTTATGATTGATCAGTCCGCTGTCGGGCTCGAAGGTGACGCCACAACCTTTGGCGAGTTCAGCGATTTTGTCAGGCGGGCCCGTAAGGAAGTTCCAGCGCGCGGGATCGGCCTGATAGCTTCGCGCATAACTCTTGAGCACGGCGGGCGTGTCGTATTGTGGATCGAAGGTGACCGAAACGAAGTGCCAATTGGTGGGGCCTCCTTTCATGGCCGCGAGCTTCTCGGATGCGTCCTGGAAATTCCTGGAAAGCCTCGGACAATAATTCGGATTTGGACAACGCGTGAAAAAGAATGTGATACCCAAGGCTTGACCGCGGAAATCATTCAGGCTGACAGCCTTGCCGCGTTCATTTGTGAACTTGTAGTCCAGAAGAGGGCGGGGAGAAGAAATCGCAGGCTGGCGACCCGGCTCGCCCACCGATTTATCGCCAGCCTGCGCCCATGATGGTCCTACCAGGACCAAAAAAACCACCAATACACCGACAACCCCATGACAACTTTGCCAGGCCTGAACCCTGCCCCGGCCTCCGCCAAAGGCTCCGGCGTGGCAAGACCCTGAACCCTGAACCCTGAATCTTGAACCTTGAACCTTGAACCCTGAGCCTGCCTTCGCCAACGGCTTCGGCGCTGCAAGACGCTGAACCCTCCAAGGCGAACCTTGAACCTTGAACTTTGAACTTTGAACCTTGAACTTAGCTGCCGCTTTCCCCCTCCCCGCGAGGTGCAGACGGGGAGAGGGCCGCGCCACACACACGTGATGCGGACAGCATGCGCCTGGAAGAGGCATTGCTAAAGGTCCATTCATCCTTAGCCTGGCGGCGAACTGCGGACCGCTTTTACCCAGGACTCGGGACGGTGGAACTCGACAATGACTCGTTTTGTCGGCGGGTGCGGTGACCGGCTGGCCACGCCGAACGGAAGGAATTCCAGACTGGTGGCCAACTGTAGCACCGGCAACCGCCTGATTGCCGGCAACGCACTCTTCGCGTAGCGCATACACTGTTAAGATGCGTTAGAGAACGATTTTGTTCCCGAATAGCAAAAGCGCGGACGGCCACGTCCGCGCTTCGCTCATGAACCCCAAGTCAGAAGTGCGGACAAGGCTGTCCGCACTCCGATTGCCGCGGACGAGGCCGTCCGCACTCCG
>PSRM01000177.1 GCA_003176045.1 Verrucomicrobiota bacterium
TCCTCTCCACCTGGCACGTTTTCGAATGCGGCCGGCTTGCGCAGTTTGGAAGCGATCTGGCTGATGAGCTTGTTGGAACCGATGCCTTCGCTAACAGTGATCTTGAGCGCCTGGCGAATGGCCTGGCGGATGGTGTCGGCGATGCCGAGGGCCGGTTTGCGCACGCCGGTCAGGTCGAAGTAACCTTCGTCAATCGAGCCGATCTCGACCTCCGGCGTGAAGTCGTACGCATACGAGAACATCAGGCGGGAGAAGAGTTCGTATTTGTCGAAATCGCCCGGCAGCAGAATCAGCCGCGGACAGAGCCGGCGGGCCAGCGCGGTGGGCATAGGCGTGTAGATGCCGAATTTGCGCGCTTCATAAGAAGCCGAGGCGATGATGCCCCGTTTCTGGCCGCCGACGGCAATGGGCTTGCCGCGCAGCCGCGGGTCCGACGCCTGCTCGACCGAAGCGAAGAAGGCGTCGGCGTCGAGATGGACGATTGAGCGCAAGGAAACCATGTTTTTTAAACACCAAACACCAAACTCCAAACACCAGAGAAACACCAAGCTCCAAACACCAATTCCGATCGTAGCCGCCGATGTCAGTCGGGCTGTGGGGACGACGTAAGAAGTCCTTTCTGCGCAGTGGCCCGATCCGGACTCCTCACGTCGTCCCCTACAAGTCCAGAATCAACGCCGACGTCGGCGGCTACGGGGGATGAATGTCAAATGCGGGAAAAATATTTTTAGGTCATATTAGGTCAAATTGAGTCAAAACAGGTCAAAATAGCTTTGGGATTTGATATTTGGTGTTTCTCTGGTGTTTGGAGTTTGGTGTTTGGTGTTTTCTCTTTCATTTCCGCTTTCTCACCAGCGCGACCATCACTCCCTGTATCTGCAATTCCTCCTGTGGGACCAGGCTGGGGTAGCGCGGGTTTTCTGCGCGCAAATAGGGTTTGCCCCGCTGCATGATGAAAGTCTTGAGCGTGACCTGGCCGTCAATGAGGGCGGCTACTACGTCGCCCGGACGCGGTTGCACGCCGTGTTCGACGATGGCGATGTCGCCATCCACGATATTCCTGCCGAGCATGGAATCGCCGCGGACTTTCAGACCGAACGTGCGGGCGGTGGGCTTGATGCCGAGGGTTTCGACGTCAATAAGCACGCAACCTTCCTGTTCCTGGGAGGCATCCTGGGGCAGGCCGGCGGGAATCGAGCCGTAAATGGGCACTGAAACCACTCGGACAGAGCCGCGACCGTGAGGGAGCGTCCAGCCACTTCCTTCTTGATCCAATGCGAAAAATGATCGCGCCCGTCCCGGCAAGTGTTTCAAAAACCCTTTTTGGCACAGGGCCTGAACATGTGCCAGGGCAGCATTCGGGCTGCGGAAGCGAAAGTGCGAGGCAATCTCGCGGAAAGTGGGGGCCAGTCCCTCAGAGTCCTGTTTGCTCCGAATGAAATTCAGGATTTGGCGCTGCCGAGCCGTCAGGTCCTTCATACTGTACAAATGTCCAGTATTTAGGAAAAGTGTCAAGATTTTGAATTTATTTTTTGGAAAAATTAACGCAAAGACGCAAAGAGGCAAAGACGCAAAGAAATTCAGATTTGAAATTTCGATTCAGAAAACAAACCTACAGGACATTTCCCCACTCCTTCGGATCCTTCAACATCTTCTCCCTTAAAAGACGTATCGGTGGGGCGCCGTGGCGGAGGAATTCGTCGTGGAATTTTTGGAGGGAGAATTTGGAGCCTTCCTGTTTGCGATAGTCTTCGCGCAATTTGAAGATCTCCATTTTGCCCAGAGTGTAATAGAGATATTCGGGATCGTAGGAGCCGCGGATGGCTTCCTGGTGGGCGGATTTTTCTTCGTAGTAGCAATTGTCCTGGAAGAATTTGGTGGCCTCGACGACGGTCATGCCCTGGCAGTGCATTTTGATCGAGACACAGAGGCGGCATAGGCGGAGGAGGGCTTCGTCGGTTTGGGCGAGGAGGTATTTGGCGGCGCGAATTTGGTCGTCGTGAGAAACCGAAGGCGCGGCCTGTTGCGTATTGCGTGTTGCGTGGTCCGTTTTCCCAAACCCCTCATCTACCATCATCTGCTCTGTGTAATGCGCCCAGCCTTCGACGAAGGCGTAACTGCTGAACATTTTTTCCAGCCTGTTCGCGGGTGAGGCGTTCAGGGCCAGGAACTGGACATAATGGCCGGGGTAGGCTTCGTGGACGGTTACGATGTCGGTGGTGTAGTAGTTGAAGGAGGTGAGCCATTCTTCTTTTTGTTTAGGCGTCCAGTCGGGCTCGGGCGGAGTCACATAGTAGTAGGCCTCGGTGGCTTTGGTTTCGAATGGGCCGGGAGTGTCCATGGAAGCGAAGCTGGTGGCGCGGAGGTATTGCGGAGTTTCGGTCACTTTGGCACGAACGGGGGAAGGAATAGTGACTAGATTGTGAGAGACGACGAACTGCCGGATCATTTCGAGGTCTTTAGCGGTGTCCGGAATGAGGCTTTGTTCGGTAGGATGATCCTTTTGGATTTCTTTGAACACTTCGGTAGGTGACTTGGCCGGATCAATCACTTTGGCCGCTGCTGCGAAAACCTGTTGTTTTTTCGCGAGCTCGCGCGTGCCGATCTCGAGGATTTCTTCCGGTGAGAGTGTAACCATTTCGCCATACTCGAGCAGCTTGCGGTATTTCTCGCGGCCGAGGGCGTAGTTTTGGTTGGCTTTCGGAAGCTTTTGTTCTTTAAGCCAGGCAGCGAGGTTGCGCATCTCGGTCATGGCTTGATTGTTGGCGGAATTGAAATCGGCCATGAGTTTTTCGTCCTTCACGTCCTTAAGAGCAGCGACCAGGTCTTTGCTGAGGAAATCCACGGCGCCGTTGGCTTCGTCAATAGCGGTTTCGATTTCCGGTTGAGGCAAAGATTCGGACAGGTTGGCGCGGGCGGCGGCCACGAGGGAGGGGGCTTGATTGAGAATGGCCGTGAGCGAGCGGACGCGCTGTTCCAGGGGGGCGAAATCGCGTTTGATGTAGATATTGATGTCAATGGCGCCGGCATAGGTCATGGGATTTTCGGAATAGATCCGTGACTGTTCGAAGGAGAAAATCTCGTGCTTAATCGCGGCGTGCAGGATGCGGTAGTCGTAGGACGAGGCGGGGCTGAGCGCTTTGGAGTCCAGCTTTGAGAATTGGTCATCGAAGGATTTGAGGCGCGCGAATTCGGCGGCGATGGAGGCCTGACTGTAATCAGTCAGCTTGCCGTCGTATTCGTGCAGGCCGAGGGCAGTGCCGGTTTGGGGGCGCCAGGCGAGATAGCCGGAGATGTATTCGGCGGCGATTTTCGCAAACTGAGCGTCGGCGTTTAAGGGGGATTCGGACGATGATTGGCGTACTGGGGCACACCCCACCGGCAAAAGAAGGAGTAACAGGAATAGGTTTTTCATAGCGGATTGATCACTGCACGTTCGACATTTGTTGCTGCAGCTTGCATCCTCCGAGAGGCTCTATCGATTTCGTGAACTAAGTGATTATATTCGGTTAATTGGTCTTTGTCTTCAAAGAGCACCTTTTTCAGATCAGCATCATATTCCCATTTCTCCCAATTTGTTTTTAGCAAATCCAGAGCCGCCAATTCGTTTGTGCCCCACTCCAATCTTGCATGCCACGCTTCTTCGAGCCAAGGGTACTTGGCGTTTAGATTTGTGCGAAGGATCTGCACGTATTCTGCGACCGACGACATTGGAACTCCTCTTCGCAAAAGCTCTTCTCTATAATTCTTCTCAAAGGTCTGGTAAAAGTCCATTAATTCCCTGGTTGCAGCCATGTGGATTCGAACCAAATCCTGCCTCCGTTCAATTTCGTCTGGTTCTTCAACCTCTGCCATATCTAGCAAATGGCCTTTCGTCAGGGGTTTCGCTGAGGAATAAAATTCTCCCATCGCGGTATTATACCTGTGCAAAATGTTCGTTACTGCGCCTGCCACCAAGGCATTCTGGCCTTTACCTTTTTCGGCCATGCGCCGTGCGCGCGCGTCCAAATCCGCTAAATGGCGGTTCACATCTGCCGCCGCCATCTTCCTGGCAAGTGCGGGAGGCAGTGGTTCTGATTTGTAGCCCTTTGAGTCTAATATAATCGCGCAAATAATTCCGCTCATGATTAGCAAATCCATGATCATACCAATCATAGCTCGACCAAAGACCCCGCTTCGCCCCTCCTTTTTGCTATGCCTCAATGCGATCGTCCCAGCAACCAGTCCACCTACCCAAATGATGAAGCAAACTGCGGTGACAATCGGCCCTATCACCCCCATCACTGTGTTAATTTGCCAGGGGGGAATTCGCGTTGCTTCAAGCACCGAAAGTACGGTAGAGGTGATAGCGAAAACGAACAGACCCGCAAAAGGAGACCAGAATGTCAGCAGCGCCATGCGCCGGGCGATTGGCGTTCGCGGCGACGAGTGGGTTGAAGCTGCAGCTGCGTCTGGAGAACCCGAATTGGTTGGCGGCATTATGTCCATGTATTGGCGCTGACCCTCAGCCCCCGCTCAAATCGCGAATCCGGATATTCCGGAACCAGACGTCCGAATTATGGTCCTGGAGCAGGATGTGGCCTTTTGCGCGCTCGCCAAAGCCCGGCATATCCTTGAATTTGCTCTGGGCGACGGCTTCTTTTACGGCATCGCTTCCGGCTTCGTATTCGAGGACTTTGACTCCGTTGAGCCAATGCTCGACGTGATTGCCACGCACCAGAACGCGTGAATGGTTGATCTCGCCAGGTTCACGAACTGAAGTCTTTACCATCGGCTTGAGGACGTCGTAGAACGAGGCGGTGAGCCGTTTGCCGTCGGCGAGCTTGCCATCTGGATTGCGTTCATCGTCCAACATTTGATATTCGTGGCCGATGGCGGATTTGCGGGAATCGAGGACGAAATATTTGAGGCCGCTATTGCCACCGCGAGCGATTTTCCATTCCCACAGCACGTCGAACTGATCGAATAGTTCGTCGGACACGATATCCCCGCCATGCTGACCGAGGCAATGCAGCCAGCCGTCTTCGGCGACCCAGCCTCTTTCGGGGAATGTGGTTTTGTGGAAGCTGTGCCAGCCGGCGGTGGTTTTGCCGTCGAAGAGAGATTTCCACTCGGGGACTTGAGAGACGAAGTGGGAGTCTTTGCGCGATTGGTAGGTTAATGCGGTTCCATTCTTATGAGCGCCCTGGGCCGCTTGCTCACGCGCGCGGCTCTGTTTTCCGGTCCATTGGATGGCCTGCTGCAAGATGCGCTGATAGTTGGGGTTTTCGTAAGCGAAATGATCGTGGCCGCACTGGATATAGACGATCCTCGAGTTTTCGTAGGTGTTTGCCCAGGCGAACACTGAATTATTTTCTGGTGAGTCCGTAGTGAGCAAAGGATGGCAGTCGGGGTAAACGTCGTAACCTTTATAGGTTTCGTCGTGGATATCGAAATCGCTTACACCTTGAGTGACCGGATGTGCGGGGTCGGCGATGTGGACTTTGTAATGACCGTCGTGTTTCCACTGGGTGCGCGCCTTCTCGACGCCATCCACAGTTGTTTTTTCAAGGTAATAATGCGCTCCGACAATTTTCCAGTACTCCGGCCACTTGGGGTAGGCGGCGATGGCATGGTGCAGGATCACGAGGCCTTTGCCGGCGCGAAGCAAGCCAAGAAAATCCGCCTTGGCTTCCTCGCTGATGGATTGGTTGAAGTCGTACATGACGAGCACGTCGAAGTCTTTGGCGCTTTCGAGGTTGTGGAGCGCCTGGACGTTCGTGTGGGTCGTGGCTTGAAAGGTGATGTTTGGATTTTCTTCGAAGAGTTTGAAAAATGGGGCTTCCTCGAATCCGTGGCCGCCGGTGATGACGAGAACACGAGTTTTGAATTTTGGGGTTTGGGGTTGGGCGATCGCAACTGTAAAGGCTGCCGACAAAATAGTGGGGAGTAGCAGGAACGCAGATAGGCGCCGAGTGATATTCATAGTCCTGGGTTTTAGCAGGAATGGGGCCTTGTTCCAAAACTTATTTAAGACAGGAAAATTGAAGACAGGAAAATAGGAAAAT
Organism: Verrucomicrobiota bacterium; assembly: GCA_003176045.1. Lineage (GTDB taxonomy): Bacteria > Verrucomicrobiota > Verrucomicrobiia > Limisphaerales > UBA8199 > PSRM01. The sequence goes on from PSRM01000177.1 coordinate 6,048, forward strand.
GGCAGGAATATTTAATGGCAAGAAAATGGAAAAAAACATTTTCCTGCCGCCGAAATTTCCTGCCTGCAAACTCGTTTTCGGCTCTTCATTTTTCTGCCCTTAATTTTTCTGTCAGCTTCGCGTTTTCTTTGCGCCTTTGCATCTTTGCGACTTTGCGTTAAAACTCCACCGTATGATCAACCGTAACTTAGTCCCAGTGCATGTCCTGATACTGGTTGCGTTCCTCAGCATCGCAGGCAAGTCCCGATCCGCGAATGCGGACATAGCTCGCATGGAGGTGCCGCCGCTAGCTACAACCAATAATTTCTACATGCAGAACCGGCCGCCGTTGGCGCCGAGCCGGTTTATGAAGCTCCCGATCGGCAGCATCACGCCCAACGGCTGGCTACGGCATCAGCTTGAGTTGGAGGCGCGGGGAATGACGGGGCGGCTGCCGGAAATTTCCAAGTGGTGCAAGTTTGAGGGGAACGCGTGGGCTGATCCGCAGGGGCGGGGGCATAGCGGATGGGAGGAGCTACCGTATTGGCTCAAGGGTTATGGCGATCTGGGTTATGTGTTGAAGGATGAGGAGATTATCCGGAGCGCACGCAAATGGATTGATGCGGTGCTGTCGAGCCAGGAAGAGGATGGTTACTTCGGCCCGCGTGCGAACAAAACGGGTCTCGAGGGTAAGCCCGACCTCTGGCCGCACATGGTCATGCTCAATGTGCTGCAATCCTTTTATGAATTCAGCGGCGATAGTCGAGTCCTGCCATTCATGACGAAGTATTTCAAGTGGCTGAACTCGCAGCCGCCGGAGACGTTTGGACGTGGTTATTGGCCAAAGATCCGATTTGGAGATACGATAGAGTCTGCTTACTGGCTTTACAACCGGACGGGGGAAGCCTGGCTGCTGGAACTTGCGCGGAAGATTCACGAGAACATGGCGCACTGGGAAAGTGGGGTCATCAATTGGCACAACGTAAACATCGCACAGGGTTTTCGGGAGCCGGCGGTTTTTTATCTTCAGACGAAGGAGCAAAAGCTCTTGAAGGCGGCGGAGAGCAACTATAAAACCGTGATGGATCAGTACGGACAGTTTCCGGGCGGGGGATTTGCCGGGGATGAGAATTGCCGGCGCGGTTACGACGATCCGAGGCAAGGATTCGAGACGTGCGGCATCGTGGAGTTCATGCACAGCTTCGAGATGCTGACGAAAATCTCGGGCAATCCGATTTGGGCGGATCGCTGTGAAGAACTGGCTTTCAACTCACTGCCGGCAGCGCTCACTCCGGATTGGAAAGCCCTTCATTATCTGACTTGCGCCAACCAGGTGCAGTTGGACAAAAACGACAAGAAGCCCGACATCGACAATGGAGGGACGATGTTCTCTTATAGTCCATTTGAGGTTTATCGCTGCTGCCAGCATAACGTGTCGCATGGATGGCCGTATTACGCCGAGGAACTTTGGCTAGCCACGGCTGATGGGGGGCTTTGCGCTTCGCTTTATGCATCCAGCGAGGTTCGAGCAAAGGCAGGCGACGGAACGGAAGTGAAGATAATCGAGGAGACTGATTATCCATTCGGAGAAACCGTATCGTTCCGCGTTTCCGCGCCCCAGGCAGTGAGTTTTCCACTTCATTTACGTGTGCCAGATTGGTGTGCCGAGGCATCCGCGAGCATTAATGGCCGGGGATTGAGGGATTCCGGTGAACCGCTTTCGTATTTGGTTTTGAAACGTCAGTGGCAGGATGGCGACAAGATAGAGATGCGAATGCCGATGCGGCTGAAGGTGCGGAGGTGGGAAAAGAACAAGAATGCTGCTTCTGTGGATTATGGTCCGCTGACATTTTCGCTGAAAATTGGCGAGCGCTGGACGCGATATGGCGGCACGGATGCCTGGCCGGAGTATGAGGTTTTTCCGACGACGGCTTGGAATTATGGGTTGGTGCTGGACGAAAAAGATCCTGCCAAGAGTTTCAAGGTGGTGAGAAAGCAGGGGGCGGTGGCAGAGCAGCCCTTTACGCCGGAGAATGTGCCGATTGAATTGGAAGCGAAGGCCAGGAAAATCCCGGCTTGGAAACTGGATTCACATGAATTGATTGGGAAACTTCAGCCCAGCCCGGTGAGGTCGGAGGAGACGAATGAGACGGTGCGGCTGATCCCGATGGGTGCGGCGAGGTTGAGAGTGACGATGTTTCCGGTGATAGGGGACGCCAAGGACGCGCATGAGTGGAGTGACTCAAAAATAAGACAGGAAAATTGAAGACAGGAAAATAAGAAATGCCGATCCATTTGCCAGAGGGCCTGCGTATTCTCGAGGAACGAGAATTCAAGCAGATTACTTATGAAGTGATGGAAATCGCCTTTGCCGTTCATAATGAGATGGGATGCCTTTTCGATGAACTGATTTATAAGCAGGCAATAGCCCAGAGGTATCGTGACTGCCGCATGGAGCTCCCCATCCAGGTGGTTGCCGGTACATTTTCCAAAACATATTACCTGGATCTTTTAGTAGGAGGAGGCGCGCCGTTCGAGTTTAAAGCGGCACAGTTCATCGTTGAACGGCACCGCGCTCAATTTCTGAACTACTTGCTTTTGGCTGAGCTTCCTCATGGCAAGCTCGTAAATTTCCGCGGACACCTCCTGGAACATGAGTTCATCAACGCAACATGGACACGCAAGCAAAGAACATCTTTTGAAGTTGAGGATAGAGATTACAAACCGATGAGCAGTCCTGGAAGCGATCTAAAGCCAATAATTTTGGACTTCTTACGAGATTGGGGCACTTGCCTCGATGTGGAACTATATCAGCAGGCTGCTGTGCATTTTCTGGGCGATCAGCATGCCATAACACCCGTCGAAATCTTCTGTGGGGGCGCGAAAGTCGGGTGTCAGAAGTTGCATTTACTCTCTCCGGACACCACCTTGTGTATTTCAGTATTGAATGACGGTCTGGACCGTTATGAAGCTCAACTGCGCCGGCTTCTTAAGCACACAAATCTGCGTGCAACCCAATGGGTCAACATTGGCCGCAAGCTTGTGGAGTTTAAAACGTTGTATCGCTAATAAGCTCGGAAGGACCTGAAGGTTGTTCTTCGTTTGTCTTCCATTTTCCTGTCTTTAATTTTCCTGTCTTTAAATCAACGCAAGTTGCGTGCACCGGGGACACCGCGGTCTCGAGGAGCACACGAGCCTTCGCGAAATCGGTTATTTTACCCACTTGCACGAGAATTGTGCTGCGGCATGGTAGAAAGGGGATTTGTTGTGGGTGGGTCGCGCTTCTGCGAGGAGATGCAGAGGTCGCGAGGCTGATTTAGGAATAAACACAGTGAAAATCGCGCAGGTGGCTCCGCTTTATGAGAGTGTGCCGCCAAAACTTTATGGCGGAACCGAGCGAGTGGTGTCGTACATCACGGAAGCCCTGGTGGCGATGGGCCATGAGGTGGTCCTCTACGCCAGTGGCGACTCGCGGACCGGAGCGAGGCTGCGGGCGTGTTCCGAAAAGGCGCTGCGGTTGGATAACGGCAGCGTGGATCCGATTGCCGACCATTTTTATATGGCCGAACAGGTTTTCCGGGAAGCTATTGAGTTTGATGTGATCCATTCGCACATGGATTACCTGGCATTTCCATTGTTGCGGCGGTTGCGCACACCGCACGTCACGACGCTCCATGGCCGGTTGGATATCCCAAATCTTCGCAACCTTTACCGCGAATATTGCGATATACCGGTGGTTTCGATTTCCAATGATCAACGCCGGCCGCTGTGGTGGGCAAGTTGGCAGGCGACAGTCTATCATGGCGTGCCTGAGGACCTGTACACATTTCACAGTGAACCAGGTGAATATTTGGCCTTTCTCGGGCGAATCAGCCCGGAAAAACGAGTGGACCGGGCCATCCGAATGGCGCGTTGCGCTGACATTCCGATCAAGATCGCGGCGAAAGTGGATAAGGTGGATCAGCAATACTTCGATGCGGAAATCAAACCTCTCCTGAAACAGCCAGGGGTGGAATACATTGGAGAAATCGGGGAAGCGGAAAAGAATGAGTTTCTAGGCAACGCGCTGGCCTTATTGTTCCCGATTGATTGGCCCGAACCATTTGGGTTGGTCATGATCGAGGCCATGGCGTGCGGCACGCCGGTCATCGCCTGCGCGCGCGGGTCCGTGCCAGAGATCGTTGAAGATGGAGTAACAGGATTTTTGGTGAACAGCGTTAAGGATGGCCACCAGGCACTCGGGAAGGTTGCCCAACTTAGCCGGAAGCGCTGCCGGGAAGTTTTCGAGGAGAGGTTTAGCGTGCGAAGGATGGCCCAGGATTATCTGGCGGTTTATGGGCGGCTCGTCGAACAGTCCAAAGTCCAAAGTCCAAAGTCCAAAGTCCAACGCTCAAAGTTCAACACTCAACGTTCAACGTTCAACGCCCAAGGTTCAACTTCTAAACTCCTAATTCCGAAGCCCAAAACCCAAAGTCTGAATCTCGACGCCAAGCGGTCTAGTAACGGGAAGCCCGCAGCCAAGAAACGAGCGACTCGGGACCGAGCCATGATCAGGAAAAGAGTTGTGGCAAACTTTGTCGGAAATTCAGAACGCGACAAAGTTCTCGACAAAGTCCCCTCGACCCTCGACTTCCGATCCTCCCATGAGCGATGTGATTGAAGTTCAGGGGCAGTATTACATCCGGGCCAATGCTTCGATAGCGGACTTGGGCAACCGGGTGCTGAAGCACGCGGACACCTTCGCGATATTTGACCGGCATGGTGATATCCGCCCGCTAGGCTTTGAAAACCAGGGAGTGTTTCACGAGGGGACGAGGTTCATTTCGCGTTGGAAGCTGACTATCAACGGTTCCAGCCCGCTGCTGCTAAGTTCGAATGTGAAGGAGGATAATGATTTTCTGGTGGTTGACATGACGAATCCCGCCCTGCCCGTGGATCACGAACGTCTGCTGCCTCACGGGGCGGTTCACGTGGTTCGGACGGCGTTCCTTTGGGAGGCGACGTTTTTCGAACGCATCGAGATTTCGAGCTTTGCGCAGCAGCCGGTCCTCCTATCGGTGGAGTTGGAGTTCGGGGCTGATTACGTGGACCTGTTCGAGGTGCGTGGCACGAGCCGGCAAAAACATGGCCAGGTGCTTGAACCGAAGATCGCGCAGGATCAGGTCGTGCTTTCGTACGAAGGCCTGGATTCGGCGCTGCGGCACACGGTGTTCCATTTCAGCAAGAAGGCCCGGGAGGTCTCGGCTGAGCGCGCGGTTATCGAGGTGGCGCTCAAACCTCACGAAAACGAGACCATCGAGTGCAAGGTGAGTTGTGTTGTCGAGAACGTTCCGGAACGGAGCGGAGCGCGGACACCTGCTCGCGATTCATCGGATGAATCGCGAGCAGGTGTCCGCGCTCCGGGTCGAGGCAACGGTGCCCTGGATTGGGCGCGAAACGGCGAAACTTTCAATATTGCTTTCGGCCAGGTTCACGCCGCCTTCCGCGATTACCGCAAGGAAATGACTTCGATCGAGACCTCAAACCCACAGTTCAATGATTGGATCCATCAGTCTCGCGCCGATCTGCATTTGTTGCTGACCAATACGCGAGCCGGGCCGTATCCATACGCCGGGATACCCTGGTTTAGTTGTATTTTCGGGCGCGACGGCATCGTCACAGCGCTGGAATTGCTATGGATTGCGCCCGAGATCGCGCGAGGAGTCCTGGCCTATTTGGCTTCCCGGCAGGCGACCGAAATCATACCGGCCAGCGATGCCGAGCCTGGCAAAATCCTGCACGAAGAGCGGAAAGGCGAAATGGCCGTTCTGAAGGAAGTGCCCTTTGGAGACTATTACGGTTCGATAGACTCGACGCCGCTGTGGCTTGTTCTAGCAGGTTGCTATTACGAGCGAACGGGCGATAAGGAATTCATTTCGCAGATTTGGCCCAATGTCCAGCGAGCGCTGGCTTGGATTGATACCTACGCAGATTGTGATGGAGACGGGTTTATCGAGTATTGCCCGCGGGCGAGCGGAGGGTTGACCAACCAGGGTTGGAAGGATTCCGAAGACGCGGTCTTCCATGAGGACGGCACGCTGGCGCACGCGCCGGTGGCCCTATGCGAAGTGCAGGGCTATGTGTACGAAGCGAAAATCCAGGCAGCGCGGCTGGCCGAAGCGCTGGCCTGCAATGAACAAGCCGAGGACTTGCGTCGCGCAGCCGAGTTGCTGAAGAGCCGTTTTCACGAGGCCTTTTGGTGCGAGGAGATCCAAACTTACGCCCTGGCGCTGGATGGCGAGAAAAAACCGTGCAGTGTGCGCAGTTCCAATGCCGGCCATTGTCTATTGAGCGGCATTGCCCAGCCTGATGCGGCGGGGCGCATCAAATCCGGTTTGATGAGCGATGCCATGTTCACAGGTTGGGGCGTTCGCACCATCGCAAGCTCTGAACCGCGCTACAACCCGCTCTCCTATCATAACGGGTCGGTATGGCCGCACGATAACGCTCTCATTGCCGCGGGGTTCGCCCGCTACGGATTCAAGCAAGCGGCGCTGCGGATTTTGACCGGCCTGTTTGAGGCCAGTTTGTGCCTGGACTTGAACCGGATGCCGGAATTGTTCTGCGGTTTCCGCCGCCGGCGTGGCGAAGGGCCGACGCTATATCCAGTCGCGTGCAACCCACAAGCCTGGGCTTCGGCAGCCTGTTTCTCACTGATCCAATCCTGCCTCGGGGTGCGCTTTGATCCCGCGGGTGGCCGGATTTATTTCGAGAATCCGCACCTGCCCGAATGTATCGAACGAATGCAAATCAAAAACCTGAAGGTCGCGTCAGGCGTCGTGGACCTGTCGGTGGTGCGCCATGCCCGTAACGTGGCGGTCAATGTGTGTCATCGCGCGGGCAAACTTGAGGTGGTGGTGATTCACTGAGCATGGGAGCGCGGGTGTCCTCACCAGGTGTCCTCACCCGCGTCACGTTCAAAGGCGAGCAGCCGTTGGAACAGGAAGGAAGCGAGGCCGCTGCGGCTCGGAGAGCCGCGCTCCGGGCACTGCGACCACGCCTGCTCTACGCTGCGAAATGAAATGGACAACCGTTGTCGGTTAGTGTACTAAAAGCCACGGCGTGAGCAGCCTGGAATTCTTCTTCACATTGTTGGCCGCATTTCTGGCGGCGATCTCGTTGTGCGTGATTGCCTATCTTACATTCCAGGAGATACGGCATCGGCGACGACGGCGGCATCGACGCAGGAGACATTCGGAGATGTAATGTCCGAGGTAATCGGCCCCTAAGCGAAAAATCCGAAATCCGAAATCCGAAATCCGAAATTGAGCAGAGCCTTACGATCGGCTGTCACCAATCGACTATTGAGCAGGTAGGTTCTAACCGCCTTCGACTTCGAGTTGAGCGAAGGGGTTGTTAACGAAGTTGCCGCCCTTTGGCGCTGGTGAGGAGGGTGCCTGAGGCCTTTGGACCTGGACCGGCACTGGGGCGTGGCTGTTTGCAGAATTGGAGGTGGCCGCAACGCGCTCTGGTACTGGCGCGGTTTCCGGCGCATAAGGATTCCGCGCGCGTTTGTTGCGAGGCAGCGGGCTGATCATCAGATGGATGCCGCGCCCGATGAGCTTGGGCTCGAAATCCTGGTGTCCGTATGGTGCGATTTCACCGATGAATTTCTGGATCACCTGGAAACCAACTTCGGTGTGCTGCATCTCGCGCCCGCGAAACTTGAGCGTGACCTTCACCTTCATGTCCTCGCACAGGAAGCCGACCGCGTGGCCGATCTTCACACCTAAGTCGTGCGGATCAATCTTCGGGCTCAACTGGATCTCTTTGACTTTAGTCGCGTGCTGATGCTTCTTGGAATCTTTATCGCGTTTGTTCTGCTCGTACCGGTACTTGCCGAAATCCACGAGCCGGCAGACGGGCGGGTTTGCGTTCGGGGCGACTTCGACCAGGTCCACGCCGTGTGAGCGGGCCTGGGTCAGGGCGTCCCCGAGAGAAAGGATCCCAAGCTGGGCGCCGTCCACTCCAATAACCCGGACCTCGCGGGCACGAATTTTCCCATTAACCCTGATGAACGGACCGGAAGAAGAAGAACGCGAAGGAAAAGGGCGACTCAAGACACCCTCGTCAGTTGAAGCTTATTCATGCATTATATATAAACCAGCTGGCACTTTGGCCGAAACAAACTAACATGCCAACTTAACCATGCAAAAGGTAGAATTGCAAGCCAAAAATAACACATGAAAGTAACCGCTCCCTGATGTCGGAGCCCGGGTGTCCCCACCCGCAGCGGGTCCGCTCGCATTGACGCGTCCGGACTGGCTGAACGCCTCCTCCCGTGCGTAGCCGCTGCGGGTGAGGACACCCGCGCTCGACAATTCCGGCGTTACTGACCGATTACCGCATGAAAGTAACACTTAACTGGCTTAAGCAATACGTCCCATTCGACTGGTCTGCCGAGGAGTTGGCCGAGCGGTTGACCATGCTGGGAATCGAGGTCGAAGGGGTGCAGAAGCTCGGTGGCGAGTTTGAAGGCATCGTTGTCGCTCAGGTCCTCTCCAGGGAAAAGCATCCTAATGCCGATAAACTGTCGGTTTGTCGGGTAAATGACGGCCAGGGTGAGCGGCAGATTGTGTGCGGTGCCGACAATTTCAAAGCGGGAGACAAGGTGCCGCTCATTCTGCCCGGCAAAACACTGCCTGCCAAACCCGGCGA
>PSRM01000131.1 GCA_003176045.1 Verrucomicrobiota bacterium
CAGCAGGGCGTCTTTGGGCAACTCGCTCTTGATGCGCCGATACTGCGCCATCATCGGAGTGAGTTGCGTGTCGCTGGCCATTAGTGCGCCTCGTTAAGCTGCCTCACCAGTTGTTTGAACGCTTCGTTCTTCGGGTCCAGGCGCAGGCTGGTCTTGGCAAGCAGGAACGCATCATCGGGCCTCTTTAGGTCCGTCAGCAACCTTATGTAACGAAACAACGCTTCGGGCGAGTAGGGGCAAAGCGCGTACGCCTGGCGGTAAGCCATCTCGGCGGCTCGCTGCATGTTCTTCTGGTCCTCCGCATCGCGCGTGTTTTCGCTCCGCCAAAGGTATAATCCGCCGATGGAACAGCGCAGTTTGGAGAAGCACTTCTGCGCCTCTTGATCCTTTGCGAAGCCACGGCTGCCTTTGAATCCCTCCAGGTTCTTGTCCAGATAGATTTTATCCGCAAAATCACACAACTCCTTTGTGCTGGTTTGTTTCGTCATCCAATCGCCGATCATTTCGGCCGTCATCCTCTTCCAATAAACCTGGTCTTTCTCGATAACGTCCGCGCTCAACTCCTTCAGCGACTTGGGATGCAACTGAAAAATCAATCCGTGCGGCGTAAGATATGGATCAGTCCAATCCAGGGGAAAGCTCTCCTCCAGGAAGAAATCGCGCGTGGGGTTCTTGTCCACGATGGTCTTGACCAGCAGGGCATTGATCGCCATGACGGCTGCCTGGCCGCTGACCGAAACCTGGTCGCCCACCACCCTGACATCTTCCCCCGGCCTTAGCTTGCCGTCCTGACGGCGTTGCTGGGCGTCAGCCACATACTTCGCAAACGCCCCTTGCGCATCTTCCAGCGTCGGTATGTAAAGTTTTGCGCCATAAATTTTGCGCAAATACCCAAGGTACGCCTCGTCGGCCAGTTGGTTCTGCGTGAGCGTGAAAAAGGGCTTCCCTTCCCGGTGAGACTCACTTAATGCCGAGATAATGAAGCGGCCTGGGTCTGTCCCGCCAAAATAGATGCTTCCTCTGGGAATTGAATCAATGATCTCGCGGCCAAACCGGTGCAACCATTGGCTGTCCCAATTGTGGAACTCGCCGGAAGCACCGATCATCTCGTTAATCGGCGCCCAAATCACTGTGAGCAGTGGCGCCGAAATGCGATTATTGGCGGGCGCATCCTCGTACCGTCCACTCGCATTGTGCAGTTGGCTGGCCAGATTCGTTGCCGTCTGCCAATCATCCACCCGAACAGCGTCGAAGTAGCTCCAAACCATCGAAGGCACTGTGTTAGACGCCGCGAACTCTCTCACTTGTGCCTGCTTGGCAGCAGCAAAGCGCGCAAAATCAGGATCCATTGCATGGATACGTACCAGGCAAAAAAGGGTAAATGCTGCAGCCAGGTAACTACTGCTTCGCCTGCTGATCAACCGGTGGGTTTGCACGAACAGGAATTAAATCATTCTGCTCCAAAAAACAAGAATTGAATCGCTGGGGTAAGAGGGGCAGATTGCGCAAGTGAAAACGACAGCCAGACGCGGAATGAGGTCTAACCATGTAACCATGTAACCATGTAACTCGTTTAACTCAGTTAACTCTTCCGCACCCCCTTGAATATCATCACCGACACCCGCTGCACCGGCTACTCCGCACCATTCCATCCCGAACGGCCGGAACGCATTACAAGCACACAGGTGAAGCTCCGGGAACAAACTGAAGTTCCTATCACATGGATCGAGCCCAGGCCATGCGATGATACCGCCATTCTGCGGGCTCACACATCGAACCACCTCGCCCGATTGGATGTAGCGGAAGATTTCGACAGCGACACAGCTTATTTTCCGGGTATTGCCGGTTATGCCCGCACTTCGGCGGGCGCCGCCATTGAAGCAATGGAGACAGGTCGGGCGGGAAAGACGGTGTTTAGCCTCATGCGCCCTCCCGGCCATCACGCGACTCCGCAGCGGGCAATGGGTTTTTGTTATCTAGGCAATATAGCTATCGCTGCCCTTGAAGCGCTCGCGAAAGGCGTCAAGCGCGTGGCGATCTACGATTTCGACGTCCACCACGGCAACGGCACGGAAGCGATTCTGCTTAACAAGCCGGGGACTGCCTTTTTCTCGATTCACCAATTCCCATGCTATCCCGGCACCGGGGCGCGCAACGTGGGGAATAATTGCTTCAATTATCCCGTGCCCCCCCGCACGCCGCGGGCCGAGTACCGGCACATTCTGGAAACCGCCCTCAATGAACTGAAAAAGTTCAAACCCGAACTGGTCGGTGTTTCAGCCGGATTCGACGCCTATGCCCGGGACCCGCTGGCCCAGGAAACCCTCGAGGCTGAAGACTATTACTGGCTCGGCCAGACTATCCGCGGCTTGGGTGTGCCCGTGTTTAGCGTCCTGGAGGGAGGCTACAGCAACGATTTACCCGACCTGATCTTTGCGTTCCTCAGAGGATTAGAAGGTCTTTAACACAAAGACTCAAAGACGCAGAGGGACAAACCGCGAAAAGACGCGAACATTGAAGGCATGAAAATTTAAAACGGAAATCAGGCAGGAAAATTAGGGGCAGGAAAATGGGAAGAAGCCGCATCTTCCTGCCAGGTCTTTATCCTCATTTTTCTGTCTTCAATTTTCCTGTCTTATCTTTTGCGTCTTTGCGTCTTTGCGTTAAAAGTTTTTCCTTTTAGCTTAGCCAGTTCCGCGCGCGTTTTTTCCAATTCGGCGTGCAACCGCCGAGTCTCCTTGCGCACGTCCGCCAACTCACGCGAGCGCCGGCGCAGTTCGAGCTGCGAAACCACATGCCGGGAAAGAATGGTCAGTGCCCGCTTCTGGTCAGGCCGCAATTGACGCGGCACCTTGTCTATCACACACAGAGTCCCGAGTGCATGGCCGTCGGGCGTCACCAGGGGCGCGCCCGCGTAAAACCGGATGCGCGGATCCGACGTCACCAGCGGATTGTTCGCAAAACGCTCGTCCTTGGTGGCGTCAGGCACGATGAACAGGTCCGATTGCCGGATAGCGTGCGCGCAGAAAGAGACGTCGCGCGAGGTTTCGTTTATAGAAACGCCTATCTTGGATTTAAACCATTGTCGCCGCTCATCCACCAACGAAATCAAAGCAATGGGCGCCTCACAGATCCTCGCCGCCAGCTCGGTCAGTTCGTCGAACACTTCCTCCGGCATGGTATCCAGCATCTCGTATTGCCAAAGGACCTTCAGCCGCTTCTTTTCGTTTTTGGGTGGGGCAGCTTTCATGACTTCAAAAATGTGCGGGCAGAATGAGGGGATGGTTGTGGGGTGTCAAGAAATGGTTAACTCCCTCAATTAACCCAGTTAAATTAATTAACTTAATTAACCAGTTAAGTAGCCACCGGCACCGCCGGAAGATAAACCGTAAATGCCGTCCCTTGCCCCGTCACAGTTCGAAGGTGCAAGGCGCCTTTAGCCTCTTTTACAAGCCGCTGGACGATATTCAGGCCCAGCCCCGTCCCTTGTTTCTCGCCCTTGGTCGAAAAGTAAGCCTGGAAGATCTTGGGCACCACCTCCGGCGGAATGCCGGGGCCGGTGTCGCGAACCATTGCCGCCAGCAGCGGAGCCGTGTTTTGGAAACCTTCCACGTTCAGAAACCGATCCTGCGGACCATCCCTAAATGCGCGTAACTCAAGCGGCTCGCGCAAAACTCGGGCTTCAACTTCGACCGAATGTGTATGCGCGCAGCACTGAAATGCATTGGTCGTCAGGTTCAGCAGCACCTGGATAAAATCCGTGCCGTTCATGCGCACAGCGATATCCTCGGCCAGCGGGGAGACCTCGAACTGATGATTTTGGCGCGTCGGATGGGCCTGAATCAGATGGGAAAGGTCACTGAGCAGTTGGTTCACGCCAACTTTTGGGGCATCACCTGTCTTTTGGCGAAGGAAACTCAAATACCGGCGCGAAATCTCCACGCAATTCGTCACCTGCCGCGTAATCAATTTCAAGCGTTCTCTGATATAGTCCAGGTCCGCTGTCTCCAGGCGCGTCGAGGCGCCGATCCGATGACTCATCATCTGGATCGAACCCGAAATGACGGCCAGAGGGTTGTTCATGTCATGGATGATGCTGGCGTAGATTTCACCCCGGGTATGGGCCATCTGCTCTTCCACCTTCTGGTCCTGCAGTTCGGTCATCAAAGCCTGGAGTTTCTCCGCGTTGGTGTTGATTTCGCCTTCCAAAGTCCGCCGGCGCATAGCCCCCGCAACCGCCGAGCGGATCGTGGCAAGGTCAAAAGGCTTATTGACGTAGTCGCACGCCCGCAGCCTCAACGCCTGGCGGATGGTGTCAGTCGTCTCGAACGCCGTCATCATGACCACCTCCATACGCGGGCTGACGTACTTCAGCCGTTCGAGCACCTCGATGCCCGACATACCTGGCATTCGAATATCCAAAATCGCCACGTCAATGTCGTGTTCCCTGGCCAGGGCAATTGCGCTTGCGCCCTCCGCCGCAAGCAACACTTCATATTCGTCCTTGAACAGGAGTTCCAGCGACAACCGTGGCCCGTCGTCATCATCCACCACCAGCAACTTCCCCCGCCGCCGCGCGGGCGCAACGGCCGCTTCGACAAGTTCCGGCGGCGACGGCAACGTCAATTCTTCGGGCACGCTTAGCATCTTAGCCGCGGCGCAAAGACGGACAAGGAAAAAGCAGCTTTGGGTCGGATACCTGGGAGCGCGGCATTTATGCCGCTTCACCGTCCGTAGTGCGATGAACGGGCCTGATCACTGGGGCGCTTCCGTGCGCTGGGGGCTTGAAGCGGCATAAATGCCGCGCTCCGTCCGCCCAACCGTCGCTGCCAACCAGGGTGATAGATGAAGATGCCCAGGATCCGAGGACGACCGAGTTTGACTATTGCTCGATTTTGATGAGCACGCCCTGGCCGGGGGCCAGCCAGGTGTAGTCGCCTTCGAAGGGGAGCAGTTCGCCTGAGTATGGGGAGACGAATTGCACGCGGCGGGGAGGTTTGCGGAATTGCGGTGAGGCCGGACGGGAATGGGCGAGATCTTTATTGACGATGACGGCGTAACGGGAGCCGTCACGGTGCGTGAAGTCGCCGACGAGGAAGTTGTCGCCGCTGACGGAGGCGATGAGGTTGTTGGTTGAGGGGCCGTGGTTTCCGGCTGGAATGGCGCCGATGTGATAGGCGTCGTCCGAGGTCAGTTGAAGATAGGCAGGCGCGATTTTCAGGATTTGGAGGTTGGCATTTTGCATGAATTTCCAGGTAGCGGTTTCGTTGCCGAATTGGTCAATAGGCGCCATGCGGTAATTTGCGTAAGGGACCGCGAAGTAGGTGAAATAGGACAGGCCGCGGCCGCCGTAGGCCAGCGTGGTATAGGCTTGAAACCGGAAGTCGGCGGCGGTGGGCTCGCGGTAGTTGTAGTGCGCCACAGACAAAACGATGTTCCAGAACTCGAGCTGGTGCTGTTTGCAGGCGGCGCGGACGGCTTCGAGGTTGGACCAATAGTTTTGGCGCAGTGAACCGTCGTCCATGAGTGCATAGTTATCGTAGCTGATGATGGAGGGGTGGCAGGTGGCGATGAAGCGTTCGAGGTATTCGGAGTAGTTTGTGGTCCCGAGTTGCCAGTTTTCGGCGTAATCAGGGAACAGGTTGATGTAAGGCCATTTGCCGGGGGAAAGTGGGCGCAGGATATCGGCGGCTTTTGAGAGTGCAGGGAACATCCCTGCGGACGGTTCGTCTCGAAGATAATAACCGTAAACGGCGGGGTGACGGCCGACTTCTGACACCAGACTGGAAAGGTTGGTTCGCGCTTTGTTCTCGTCGAGGGTTTGCCAATCGTAACCGGCGCAACGCGTGTCGGACACAATGGCTTTGAGGCCGGCGGCCTGGCATGCGTCCAGGGCGCCGGGGGCCACAAAGCCTGCGACGGTAAGACCGGCTTCGTGCATCTTCTTGAGGACGGCGGGATCGTTCGGCACCGAGTTCCAGGCCATGATGGGGAAAAAGTTGGTGTCGGCGGCGGCAATCCAGAATAACGCCGAAAAGTAGATTACGAGAGTGGGCAGGACGCGTGAATGGCTCATAAAAACTCCAAACATCAATCATCAAACTTCAAACAAACTTCAAGCTCCAAACTTCAAGGCGCGTTGCGAGGGGGGCGCGTGTTTGAATGTACCGTTAGCCCGGGCATTTCCCTCCGTGCGCGCCGGGTGAGGGCAGCCGGCCTGCTATGTCCACGCGCTGCCCCTGTAGGCCGGGTGCCCTCACCCGGCGCCCTGGGCATGTGCTCAAGGCAGGCAACCGTACTTTCGAGATACGCCCCGTTGCGGATCGGTGTTTTGGAATTTGAAGTTTGGAGCTTCCTTGAAGTTTGGAGTTTGAAGTTTGAAGTTTCGATTGCCCTTTAAGCTGAGCCCGTCAACTCCTTCAGATCCGCGCGCACCGTTTGGTAGGTCGTGGAATACGCCAGCACCTTAGGATCGGGTTCGATGCCCCAGCGGCGGCAGGCGTCGCGGTAAAGCTCGGGCCACCAGTTGCGGTGCTGGGTCAGGCCCTGGCGGCGCCAATCCTCCCAGTTCATCAGCACGCGAGACCAACATTGGTCTCCGTATTGGACTGCCTGGCGGGCGTCTTTGAAATCTTTGAGATACCAGTCGCGTCCGATGCGGGCGTGAAGCACTTCGTCGGCCCAATCATAATCCTGGAAGAGCGCTGAAAGCGGATTGTTGGAGGCCATGCCGACTTCCCATTCAAAGCGCTTGCCGTGTTTGGGCATGAGACCTTGCTCAATGAAATAGAGCACGGCATGGCGTTCGATGGGTTTGAGTTGGGTGTTGAGAGCAAGGGACCAGGTGTAATTGATCATGACCTTCTCGGGCCAGTTGATGCCGAGGTTGGCAAATCCCACTTCGCCCATCATGGCGTGGCGGGCTTCGTCCCAAAGCTGCCGGGTCATGTCGGCGTAGTATTCCCAGGGTTTGCCGGTGGTTTCGGTGATGATGCTGGCCATCATTTCGGGGACGTCCACTTCCCGCAGCCGTTTGTAAAACATCATGAGGGTCTTGGGTTGCGGCGGAAATTTTTCGTCGTAGAGGAAAACCTCGGCGTTGACGCCCATGTTGTAGGGGTCAGGGAAGCGATGATCGCGTTTGGGGACGCGGTCATATTGGTACGGTTTGGTGGAGTAACGTCGTTCGAGACCTGGCTGACCATTCGGCGCAAGTTTATTCGAGTTGGCTTCTGACTCCTTAGTTAACTCAGTTAGCTCAGTTAACTGAGTTAACTTTTTCTGACTCCCATCAAGGCCACCGGCTGCCGCAAGCGCCGTGTCCAGCAGAGTGAGCCAGTCGGCGGCCTGCTGACGGCGCGACTTGTCCACGAGGGCAGAAATGGCTTGCTGGCCGAACTGGATCATGTCAGCGAGTTCGAGCAGGGCGAAGCGGCAGAGGCGAACGGTAGGGTGATCCACCAAAGGATTGGTTTGCTGCAGGTGATGTTCGAGTGCTTGTTTGAGTGACGGCAGCGCTTTCTCATAGACGCCCAGCAGAAGTTCTTCAGTCTCGGGCGAGCAAAGAATTTCATCGAACAGCAGTTCAAGATTATGATCCGGAACAGCCTCCAGGCCCAGGGGCGGTTCGCGCATTTCGCCGACGCGTTTGCGCATCGCCGAGACGTGCTCGGCGCACAAATGGGCATGGAGACTAAAACCCATTTTCAGTTCGTAGAGGGGCTCGGCGGTGATGCGGGCGACCAAAATGTGGTGCAGGCGTTTGAGAGCATAGTGATATCGCTTGAGACGGCGCACACATTCGTCCACGGACAATCCGGGAGCCATGGCCGCCTTCAAGCAAGAGACACCAGCCAACTCGGGAAGTTTGGAAAGGGGGTTGGAGGAGGGACTCATAAAAAAGTGGCGTTGATAGTGTGTACGATAGCAGAGGTCGGAGCGCGGCTCAAGGGTTGTCGGAGCCGCGGACGGCCTCGTCCGCGTGAATTAGAGCATCTTACGGAATGTTGTATTGCGGCCCTCGGTTACTCGGAGCTAGCAGGTTGAGGAGGCTCTAATAGCGCGAAACTGGCGGCGGAGGATGCTGCCCTGCTCGCGCCGAATTGGAATTCGGCGCTCCATCAACCTCCGCATTCGTCTGCGCGGACGGGGCCGTCCGCGCTCCTATAGAGTTTCCAAATGAGCCTGAAGGCTGAGGCGAACTCCTGCGGGCGATCGGTCATCCAGGCACTTACCTGGGCCGGCGTAAACCAATCGCCGGTCTCGATTTCCTCCGCTGCAAGAGTGAACGGTCCTTCGGCGCGGCAACGATAAACCCAGACATGTTCCTGGTCGGTTTGGGCTGAGGCTGGCAGCTTGAAAACTCGCTCAGGGGTTGTTGGCAAGGAGAGACCGAGTTCCTCGCGCACTTCGCGCCGGGCGCAGACGTCATAATCCTCCCCAGCATCGAGGTGTCCAGAGGCTGAGGAATCCCACAGGCCAGGCTGACGATCTTTGGAAAGGGAACGTTTTTGCAGGAAGATCCGTCCGTTGGAATTGAACACCAGAACGTGAATCGCCCGATGCAGCAAGCCACGGCTGTGAACCTCATAGCGTGGGGCTTGGCCGATGACCTCATCGCGCTCGTTTACGACGTCAAATATTTCCTCGGACATAAGTCTCTGGAAGGACCAGCCTGAAACATCATACCCCCCGGTATGCCAGATGAGGGCACCCCGGCCTACAGTGCGCCGGGTAGGAGCGCCGGGCCTGCAATTCCCAACAGCGAATTCAGGGCTGGAAGCAGAAAAGGCATCCTTGAGGGATGCCTTTTCTGGAAGTTAGAGAGTTTTTCCAGGTCTTAGAAATTGGGGAACATCAACATGTTGTTGTAGGGATCGCCCGTGTGAGAAAGGGCATCGCGCAGTTTGGAGATCGTCAGACCTTGGACACTGCCATCCGCCAAAGCGATATTGCCCACTTTGCCGTGCTGTGAATTATCCATCCAGGCGGCGCTAGGGGCATTCGTCGAGATGCCGGGGGTGCTGATTCCAGAGACGAAGGTGCCGCCGGTGGTCGGGCTGCCTCCCTGTCCGTAAGCAGTGGTGGCCGGCAAGGGTGTTGTTTGTTCGGCCTGGTTCTTCGGACCAATGGCGTGATCACCGGCCAGAAGCTGCTGAGGATAAGCATCATTGCACTCGGCGTTAAGGAAGTAGCTCACGAAAAGGTTGTTACTGAACAACACCGATGAGGTGGAGGTAACCGGGGAAAAAGTGGTAGCGGCCTGGTGAGTGGAAGCAAATTCAGCCGGACAATAGGCCACTTTTGGCGTGTTCAACTCATTGGACATGCACATCCAGACTTGCCACAAATAATTGGCAGCAGCGCCGCCCTGCCCCTGGCTGCACGCAGCGGCAATCGTGGGATAACCGCCAAAAGGAACTTGGGTGTTGCCCGCGCCTGGAGGCCCGCCTGTATTGGGGGCGCAGCTGGTCGGATAGGTTTCGTTGTTATCAATGAGCCAGGTTTTGCTGCCTTTGGTAAACTGCGCCAGGTTGTTCTTGCAACTGGTCATTTGAGCGCGCGCTTTGGCTTTGGCCAGGGCCGGCAGCAACATAGCGGCCAGGATGGCGATAATGGCGATGACGACTAACAACTCGATAAGAGTGAAAGCCCGATTTTTCCTGCGTTGGTTGTTCATAACTTTGCTGGTTTGTTTTGTTTGTTTGTGGCTAACAGGCCGCGAGTTTCACCGACACCGAGCATACTGTCAACCTTATTGCAAAATCTTTAAGCAGAGATAATGCCAAAAAAGAAACTCGCGAAAATCAACGGGAAATCGAGTGTTTTGGGTCGCGGGACGCGTGAAATTTTCACGCATTTTGCGTGAATCTCACGCATGGCCAGGGTTCGGGGGTCGGGTTGAGGGTTCAGGGTTCAGAGTTCAGGAATACAAAAAGCGCCCACCGGTCTGAAGGTGACCGCCTTGAACAGGCAAAAAGGTTTTAAGCGCAAAAAATGAAACACCGGCACGTTTATGGGGCACCCCCTCCGCCATCGTTGGCTCCGGGAACTGAACCTGAACCCTGAACCCTGAACCGTAAAGTAAACAAAAAGCCGCTACTCAGACAAAATAGCGGCTCTAAAAAAGGCAAATGGTCCCTTACCCCGAAGGTGCCGTTTTCGGGCCGGCTTAACAGGGCCACCTCAGGGAGAGGCAGCTCAGGTGCTCATAGCCTGAAGCTTGTAGCTGAGCGTGCCGTAATAACGGCGCTTCAGCCCGCGCTTCTTGCGTTGGCGCTCGCGGGCCTTAACCAGGTGCTTCAAACAACGCGAGCCCTGGATCGCCGGGGCGCCACACTCAGTACAACGCCGGTCGCGCTGCATGCGCAGTTGATATTTGCGCTGCCGGGAGATCGGCATGTCGGTGAACTCGTCTTGTATTCTTCTTCTCATTTTTATTTTGTTTCGGGCCTGTCAACGGGCCTCTATTAAGTTTTGACCAGCCTCAGCCTGAACCATTCAATCAATAAGATTGACCAACCCTTACATAGCCAATATAGCGTGACTTTCTGAAAATGCAAAAGATTATTTTAACTTTTACGCCCCCCGGTTCCTCGGGACGGGACCCCTGATAATGGCATTTTCTGCTACGGTGCACGGCCATCTGCCACCCGCCCCTGACTGCCGCACCAGAAGACTACAGGAGTGCCGGAGTACGGGACTATAGGCCAATAAGACTATAGGGGAACCTCTTTCACCACTAACTTTGGACTGGCGGAAGCACCCTCCTGACCTTCAGCAAGGTCCGAATCCGGAATTCATCGCGGATAGGGGAATCGGGGTCGAGACTGGCCAGGCGGACAAGCTCCGAGGAGTGGATGAAGAGCTTGTTGCCCAGGTAAATACCTACGTGAGTGATGCGCTCGGACTTTTCACGGCGGGCGGGAAAGCCGAAGAAAAGGAGGTCGCCTTTTCGAAGGCTGGCTAGGTCAGAATCTACTGGAACCGGCGCCCCCTGGGCAACCTGCTGGCTGGCATTGCGCCGGAGTTCAATGCCGTTGAGGAAAAACACCAATTTGACGAATCCGGAGCAATCCAGGCCTTTGGGAGAGCATCCGCCCCAGAGATACGGCCGACCCAGGAAGACCCGGGCTGTGCGCTCGATGTTTTCCGGAGTCGGCTTGCGTGTTTGTTTCCACTGGGCGTAGTCCTGCGTGGAGGGCTTGGGCAAATATCCCTCCCTGCCATCTGCCAACTGCACTCTGAGCCAAGCGCCTTCCTCCCCCAGCTTCTTCAGGACATTGCCGGTTACGACGTCGCATACTGGTTGGGTGTCGGCCTGGGGTTGTTCCAAAACCTGGTCCTCGGAAGCTAGCACAATAACCAGGGCTGAGCGTTGCCAAGCCTGCGCTTCTGCCTCTGTGCAGCGCCAGATGGTGCCTTTTTCAACCCAGGAGAAATAGCCATCGTCGGATTGGGCCAGGAACCAGGTAAAATTGGCGTTGGTCGTTCGGTCCCATAGCTTGACCATGTTGCCCATGAGGATTTGGGTACCCATTTCGGCTTTATGCTCCGGCAATTCGCGGCCCGAGGCGACGCTGAGGCAGGAGATGCCCCAGGACTTGTCCCCCAACCGCGGACTGGGCAAAACAATGATTTGGTCATTGACCTTGGCGCCAGTCTGACGGACGGCCTCGGCTGCCTGCGTCTTGGCTTCAAGGCGATCCACTGTGCCCGTGAGAACAAGGCTTGATCCTTCTGCCACGATTCCAACCCTGAAAAGAGCCAGATGCGGATCAGGAGCATACCGGGCCTGGACCTGCTTGAGAGCGAGGATGGCCGAATCAGTTCTGGGTGAGGAGCAGGAGGTGAGGAGCGATGCGGCGAGAACCTGAAACGTGAAACGTGAAACGTGTTGAGTGAAACGTGAAACGTGAAACGTGTTGCGTGTTGCGTGTTGCGTGTTGTGTGCCGCCATGTTGTGCAGCGATAGCGTGGATTAGCCCACTAAATCCTTCAAGCATTCTTCATCCACCTTATACCATCGTTTACGGCCCTTCTTTGGATGGAGCCGGCCAGGCTCCGTGTTGCCAGGTGTGGTGGAGCGTGGGTGGGACGGCATTGCGCGTCAGGTAATCGCTGAGGGTGAGGTCAATCATGATGGCCAGCCAGACAAAACCGGCGGCAACGAAAATCCAGGTGATGGGCTTGTTATAACGGACATGCATGAAGAAAAGGATAACCAGCAGCATCTTGAGAACGGCGATCGTAAGGGCGGCGATGGGGTTGAATCGGCCCATGTCAACCTGGGCCAGGCCCCAGGTGAGCACCAGAAGGAGCAGCAGGGCGAGCCAGACGCGGAAATAGATTTTTGTGGGGATGATCATAAGACACGAATTTCACGAATTTGCACGAATTAGAGAGGCCAGGAGACCAAGCGATACCGATTGGATTACGATTGTAATCAAGAGGAAAATTATGATTAGAAAAGTGAGCCTGGTTACCTCCGTTGTTAGTCGTTTTTTCATGAATAGCGATTGATCAGGTATAGGAGTGGATAGAGGAAAATCCAAACGATATCTACAAAGTGCCAGTAGAGGGCGGAGACATCCACGGGGTTATAGTACGCGGCGGAGAATTTGCCCTTTTGCGCCATCCAGGCAATGACAGAGAGTAGTCCCACCCCGATGGTCACGTGCAAAGCATGCAGGCCGGTCATGGCCCAGTAGAGGAACCAAAAGATTTGGGACTGGGGCGGCAAACCGGATTTGAAATGAGGTCCGGGCCACAACTGTTCATTGAGGTCGTCGTGGTATTCGAGCCCTTTAACGACGAGAAAGCAGCAGCCGAATAAGACGGTCAGGACAAGCAACCAGAAGCAGGCTTTGCTGCGGCCCTCCTGAACGGCATGCACGGCCAAAGCCACCGTCAGGCTGCTCGTCAGCAAAATCGCGGTGTTGATCGTGCCGTAGAGGACAATCGTGTGGCGGCTGGCCTCAGCGAATGCCTGCGGATAGGCGCTGCGGTAGGCGATATAACTCATGAACATGCCGCCGAAGAAGAGAATCTCCGTGGCCAGAAACGTCCACATGCCGAGCACCGAGGATTCCTGCTGCTGAGGCAGATCGTCGAATTGCTCGGCCAGAGCGGAGGAGGCGTTAGGCATAGGCGGAGAACGGGCAGAGCGTGGAGAGCGTGGACCGTGGAGCGTGCGATGCGTGAAACGTGAAACGTGAAACGTGAAATGTGGGAGACGACGTGAGGAGTCCCTTCGGGAAAATGCGGGCTATCGAGGCACTCCTTATGTCGTGCCCTACAGGGCAGAGGGCGTTCTTATTTAATTCACGTTTCACGTTTCACGTTTTACTTCAGCCATAGATCAGGCGTTGCTCCGGAACCGGCGAATATTGGTAGGGCTCTTCCGTCACCACGGGCGTTTCGTGGAAATTGTGTTTGGGCGGCGGCGAGGAGGTTTGCCATTCGAGGCCGGTGGCTTTCCAGGGATTGGAGGGCGCTCGGCGGCCATGTTTCAGGGACCAGATGAAATAAATGAGAGGCAGCAGGTATCCGATTCCAAGGATGGAGGCGCCGGCAGTGGACAACACATTATAGATTTGAAACTCCGGCGCGTAGGAATGATAGCGGCGTGGCATCCCCAGATAGCCGACTACAAACTGCGGAAAGAAAGTCAGATTGAACCCGATGAACATGATCAGCGCTGCCAGGCGGCCCAGGTTCTCGGGATATAGCCGGCCCGTTATCTTCGGCCACCAATAGTGCAGCCCGCCCATGAAGGCCGTGACCATGCCCCCAACCATGATGTAATGGAAATGAGCGATGATGAAATAAGTGCCGTGGACATGGACATCAACGCCGAGGGCCGCCAGGAAAAGGCCGGTCAGGCCGCCGATGGTGAACAGGCCGATGAATCCAAGGGCGTAGAGGAATGGAGTGGAAAGATAAATTCGGCCTCGGTACATGGTCATGGTCCAGTTGAAGACCTTAATCGCCGATGGGACCGCGACCAGGTAGCTGAGCAAGGAAAATACCAGGCCAGCGTAAATGGATTCACTGCTGACGAACATATGGTGACCCCATACGAGAAAACCGAGCACCGCGATGGCAACGCTCGAGAAAGCGATGAAGTGATAGCCGAAGATTGGTTTGCGCGAGAAGCAGGGGATCAGTTCGCTCACAACCCCCATGCCCGGCAAGATCATGATGTAAACCGCCGGGTGCGAATAAAACCAGAATAGGTGCTGAAAGAGCACAGGATCGCCGCCCAACTTCGGGTCGAAAACGCCCAGACCCCAAATCCGTTCCAGGGACATCAGGGCCAGCGTCATGGCCAGCACCGGCGTGGCTAGCACCAGAATGACACTAGTCGAATAAAGCGACCAAACAAACAGGGGCAGACGAAACCAGGTCAGGCCGGGCGCACGCATTTTGTGGATAGTAATGATGAAGTTGAGCCCCGTGAGAATGGAGCCGAAACCGGCGATGAAGACGCCCGCGGCCATCGTGACGACATGCGAATGTGAGTAGGTGCTGCTGTAGGGGGTGTAAAAAGTCCACCCCGTGTCGGCACCGCCGAACGCTACGGCGTAGAGCGCCATGAGCCCGCCCAGATTGAACAGGTACCAGCTCAACAGGTTGAGCTTTGGAAATGCCACGTCGCGCGCGCCAAGCATCAGAGGCAGCACGAAGTTGCCAAGGACGGCGGGCACCGATGGGATCAGGAAAAACCAAACCATGAGCGTCCCATGAATGGTGAAGAGCTTGTTATAGGTTTCGGAGGTGACTAAGTCGCCGGCAGGGGTGATTAACTCGATGCGTATCAAAGCGGCCGCAAACGCTGCGATGATGAAATAGACAATGATTGAGTAGAGATAGAGCAGCCCGATGCGTTTGTGATCGGTGGTGAGAAGCCAGGAAGCCAGCGTGCGCCCGCCCTCTTCAAAGTAGTTCGAAAGGCGTCGCGGGGCCAGCGATGGCCGGGGAATGTCGGTTTGCGGAACGGCGGTGATCATAAGAGGGATAGGGCAAACGAATACTTTCGGATTTCGGATTTCGGATTTCGGATTTCATTGCGTCGTGCCCAGGCTTTTTAGATACGCGATCAGTTCGAGCAACTCCTCCTCGCTCACCTTTGCGGCAAACGTCGGCATATCATTCGTATAGCCGGCCACGATTTGTTTTGCGGGAAAGAGAATGGAATCGCGGAGGTAGGCTTCGTCGGCAAGGACCACGTCACCAGTTGTCAGTGGCACGGGTTTGCCAAACACCCCGTCGAGCGGAGGTGCGCGAACAATTGAGGGGCCAATGTGGCACCCGCTGCAACCGAGTTCGAGGAAGAGGCGTCCGCCCGACTGCGCCAGGGTGCTCCCGGGTTGGCCGCGGATGAGCCAGGTTTGGTAATCGGCCGGACTCATCACGATGACATGGCCGATCATTTTTGAGTGCGAAGTGCCGCAGTATTCGGAGCAAAAGATGTTGTAAGTGCCGATATTCTCGGCTTTGAACCATTCGGCGGTATAACGGCCGGGCACCACGTCCTGTTTGATGCGGAACTCAGGAAGGAAGAAGCTGTGGATGACATCCTGCGAGGTCATGGTCAGTTTAACGATGCGCCCAACCGGCACGTGGAGTTCATTGATCTCGCGGTTGCCCTCGGGATGCTGGATCTTCCACATCCATTGTTTGCCGATCACATTGATGTTCCTGGCATCCGGCGGAGGGCGTTCGATTTCGAAATACTGCCTAGCGGCCCAGGCATAAAAAGCCATGAACACGAATAGCGGGATCAGTGTCCAGGTGATCTCAATCTTATTCTGGGGCAGCCGGCGGGGAGTTCTATCGGCAGGATGGGTGGAGCGGTATTTGAACAGGAAGAAAATCATCGGCACGAACACAACCAGGCACACGGCCACGCTCAGGCAGAGCAAGCCCAAATAGATGCGATCGGTCTCGATGGCGATGCGAGAGGCCTGGTGTGGGAAGACGGGGAAAGTCACGGCGGAATTTATGATTTATGATTTATGATTTGCTCGATGCGCAGCGGCGGAGGTGAAAGGTGAAACGTGAAACGTGAAACGTGAAATGTGCAAAGTGGTGCGTTGCGTATAGGGTGCATGGTTACAACGTTACAAAGTTACAAGGTTACATGGCGATCGGCGCTTGGGTGGGTTGTGGGATCGGGGTTTTTTGGCGGCGGGCGATTTTCAGGACCAGCGACAGCAACGCCAGAAGGGTGGCGGCGGCGAGGAGGCGGAGCATGAACAGGATTGCGGGGCTATATTTTCCAGTGAGCGGGTTGTAGTGGAAACAGAGGAGGAATAGCTGCTTAATGGGTGAGCCGACGTGGTTCGCGGAGGCCTGGCGCAATGAATCCGAGAGTTCCTGAGAGGAGAAATTTATGCCGAAGAGGTAGTGAGATATTTTCCCCTCTGGAGTCAGGATGATGAGGCCGCTGGGGTGGGCGAACTGCTTCGAGGCCGGATCGTAGGCATAACGGAAACCGACCTGTTCGGCTAACTCTCGGATTGCCGTATCATCGCCCGTGAGCGCATGCCAGCCGTTAGCGGCCCCGGGCCGGCCATAAGTTCTGACGTAAGTACGCTTTTTTGCGGCGGCCAAAGAGGGAGTTTCGCTGGGATTGATACTCACAGTGATCACATCAAATTCGCGGCCAATGCTCCACGGAATGTTCGAAGCAGTCTGGATCATGCCATTGAGCACGAGCGTGCAAAGCATGGGGCACTCGTAGTAGCCCAGGACGAGCACCAGTGGTTTTCGACCGAAATATTTGCCGAGGCGAATCGGGCGGTTCTGGTCATCGCGGAAAATTAAATCCGAGGAGATTTGCGTGTTGAGTTTTTGATCAAAACGAATTTGGGAGAGGGTGGTGTCCGGGAGCGTTTGGGAAGGCGCGGAGGAGGCGAGTACAAAAAACAAGAGAAGGATCAAGTTAATTGAGTTAATTAAGTTAACTGAGTTAATTGAGGTAGATGCTCTCATTTATTTCGGGTGTCAGGCCGCTGCATGATGAGTTGGTACGGAGAAGGACCGGGTTGGTCCGCGCCTGACTGAGACCTGGTGGGCAGGCCCTCTTGCAAGACCAGATCCATGGCGCGGTCAAT
Organism: Verrucomicrobiota bacterium; assembly: GCA_003176045.1. Classification (GTDB taxonomy): domain Bacteria; phylum Verrucomicrobiota; class Verrucomicrobiia; order Limisphaerales; family UBA8199; genus PSRM01. Next base: position 17,121 of record PSRM01000131.1, read on the forward strand.
GGGGACGCGCACAATACCGCTGGTGCGATTGATCCAGCCGTAGGTGTGGAGCTCGGCCTCTTCGCGGGCACGAAATAGGTCCAAATCCATCGGCGCCGAAACCTGCAGGACAGGGTAAGGAGGATTTGTGGGACCACCCACCAACGGGCGAGCCACCGGCCGCCAGAGATCGGAGGGCGCCGGTTTATTTTTGAGCAAAGTCAGATATCCTTTGAGCATAAACTGGCTGACCAGAACTATCACAGCCACGAGCAAGGCCGTGGCAAATACCCAGCCGACGCGCGCATCTGTTCGCTCATGAGTGCTCATAACGGAAAGCGAATTGCAGACCCGGATCGTGTTGCGGCAGAAGCGGGGCCGATTTCAAGAACGCCAGAAACAGCGCCAGCCAGAGGCCGCCAATCCCGATCGGCGCGGCGAAATCCTGCCAACTGATAACCACACCGCCTTGATGAAAGGCCGGCATGACCAGCCAGTAGGTATCTACTACGTGAACGGTGAACAGAATCGCAGCCATTGAAGTCAGGGCCGCCACATGCCGCTTAAGCGGGCGGAACAGGAGGAGGAAAAATGGCAGAAAGAAATGAAATAAAGCCAGGGCCGCGAGCACCACTTTCCAGGAGGTGGCAATGCGATGGAGATACCAGTCCAGCTCGTGGGGGAGATCGCCCGAATAGATGATCAGGAATTGGCCGAAGGAGACGTAGGTCCAGAACAGGACAAAGGTAAGAAGGAGATTGCCGAGATGATGATAATGCGTTTTGGTTACCACTGGCGCGAGCGGTTGCTGCGATCTAAAAAGAGTTAGTAGCAGGACAGAGAACGCGTAGGCGGTGAGGATCTGGCCGATGATGACGATGACGGCGAACATGGTGGAGTACCAGTGCTTTTCGAGAGACATGATCCAATCCACGCAGGCGAATGTGCCCAGCAGGCCGTAGAGGACGATTCCCGGGCCACTGAGCGCGCGTGCGTAGCGTGTTGGGCGCGCATCTTCAGTGGCATCCTGTTGAAGAGACCAGCGGCGCAGGCAGAGGCCCATCCAGATCCAAACTCCCAGGAAGAGGATGGATCTTAGGACGTAGCCCAAGGTGTTTTGCCAGGCCTGGAGGTCGCGCAAGATTTTTTCCGTCGCCAAATCTTGCGGCCGGGCCCAGGGATAAAGCTCACGCAGGCCGAAAAAGAGCGGGACCGCCAGCAGCAGCATGAGCGGTAACACCATGAAACCAGCTTCGAGGAATCGGCGTGTCGGATAGCCCCAGCGCCCGCCGGTGAGGTGATGAATCATCGTGACCAGAAAGCACCCGAGTGAAAGCTGAAGCCAGAACAGCCAGCCGAAGAGGTACGAGAAGAAGAATTGCCGGCGCTGGGTGAAGACGCCGAGCACCATGAGGCCGAGAACGGCAAGACCAATCACCAGCGCAGTGGCTTGGGCGCGGTTAAGCTGGCGGCGAAGGGAGGTGCTCATGTTAATTTGTTTCCTCCAACTGCGCTCGTTGTCCTTCCGGTACGTTGGCCAGTTTTGCGTTTCGGCTTTTTTGCAGGACGCGAATGTAGGCAGCGATGGCCCAGCGGTCAGCGGTCTCGACCCGCTGGGCATAGGAGTACATGACGCCGTAGCCTCGTGTGGGAACATCGAACAAATGGCCTACAGGAGCGGTGCGCAGTCGCTCGATGTGATACGAAGGCGGAGGCGGAAACCCGCGCTGCACAATCATGCCGTTGCCCTCGCCGGTTCGCCCGTGACAAGGAGAACAATAGATGTCGAACCGCTCGCGTCCGCGCTCCAGGACCTCACGTGTGATGGGGAACGGAAGAGTTTCCACGAGGTTCGTGCCGATCATGCCGGTGTAAAAAACGGAGTCTTCGTTCAGGTGTCCGCGAGCGACCGTTTGGGGGACCAGGGGACGAGAAGCCATGTGGTTATCCTGAAAGAAGTCGCTGGTTTCGAGAGGTTTGCTGATTGGCTGGTGAAACATGTCGCGGCGACAACCGGCCGCCGCCGCGAGGAGTGCCAGGTAACAGACGAGGCGATATGTCGCGCGGCGGCGGAAACCCGAATGGCGAAACCCGAAACCCGAAATATCGGTGCTTCGGACTTCGGATTTCGGATTTCGGATTTCGGATTTTCTACTCATCCCGCACCTCCTTAATTGTGAGCGGCACGAGCGTTTCGAGAAACGACCAGGTGCGTTTCTGCTCGAACTTCTGGTCCTCGGACTCGATGAAGAGAAAGAACCTATCTATGGAAGCGCGCTCGAACTCAGGCACCTCGAAAACGGGGTGATGAAGGTGTGGCAACCGATTGAGCACCAGCATGGCCGTGAACGCGGACAAGGAGGCAATTAGGACGGTCAATTCAAAAACCACCGGAATAAAATTGGGCCAGCTATTGAGTGGGCGCCCACCGACATTCAACGGATAAAGCCGGCCCATGGAATACCATTCCATGAAGTAGCCGCCCAGGCCGCCAGCCATTCCGCCCAGCAGCGCGAACATCGGGACCAGGGAAGGACGGCAACCCAGGGCTTCGGGCAGTTCCTCGATAGGAAATGGCGAGTAGGCGTCCATTTTGCGATAGCCTGCGGCATAGGCGCGGCGGGCTGCGTCCAGCAACTGATCGTGCTCTTTGAATTCTGCAAGGAAGCCGATCAGTTCCTGGGGATCCTCTGTGAGGACCGGCAGAGGGCGTGGCTGCTCGAGTTGAATGGTGGCGTTCACGAGAAACAAAATCTGAAGCCCGAAGTCCGAAGCCCGAAGTCCGAAGCCCGAAATGCGTAGCCGGCAGAGATAAACGAATGGAGGGGCAAACGAATGATGGCAAACGAATTAAGAATGAGTCTCTCTTCCATTCGTTTGCCCCCATTCGCTTGCCAGATTCCGAACCATTTCGGATTTCGGATTTCGGATTTCGGATTTTTTTCTTTCACAACCTCCCCTCCTTCCGCTGCGCAATGAGTTCCCGGGATTCCGAGACGGAGATCATTGGAAAGTACCGCACGAACAGAAACATCAGGGTGAGGAAAAGACCGATGCTGCCGAAGAGAGTGGCCCAATCCCAAATGGTGGGGATGAAATTCGCCCACTTGGCCGGCGTGAAGTCGTGGTGCAGGCTCTGGACGACGATGACGAAACGCTCCAGCCACATGCCCAGGTTGGCCGAGAGCGCTACAAAAAATAGCGCAATGTCGTTGGTGCGGACCTTGCGCGACCAGAGCAGTTGGGGGATGACGACGTTAACCGTCATCAACAGCCAAAACACCCAGCCGTAATAGCCGAAGGCGCGGTCGCGCATCATGGCCATTTCGAATACATCGCCGCTGTACCAGGCCATGAAAGCCTCCATGATGTAGCCATAGGCGACCATCCAACAAGTGGCCAGGGTGACACAGGCCATGTTGTTGAGGGTGCGAACGGTAATGAGGTCCTGAAACCCAAAGATGCGGCGGATAGGAATTATCAGGTTGAGCACCATCGCAAACCCGGAGTAAATCGCCCCCGCCACAAAATAAGGAGGGAAGATAGTGGAATGCCAGCCGGGAAGCTGGGCTACGGAGAAATCGAAGCTCACCACACTATGAACAGACAGAACCAGCGGCGTAGCCAGGCCGCCGAGCAGCAGATAAGCCGATTGATGGTTTTGCCAATGGCGAGCGGAGCCTCGCCAGCCTAGAGCGCCGAGGCCATAAAGAATCTTCTTCCATTTCGTGCGCGCTTTATCACGAACAGTGGCCAGATCGGGGAGCAGTCCCATATACCAAAACAGCAGTGAAACCGTGAAATAGGTACTCACGGCAAAAATGTCCCAGACCAGCGGGCTGCGGAACTGTGGCCAGAGCGCCATCGTGTCCGGATACGGCAGCAGAAAATAGAAGGTCCATGGCCGACCCAGGTGCAGCAAGGGGAACATGCCGGCGCAAATCACCGCGAATAGCGTCATGGCTTCGGTAAAACGGTTGATGGTGGTGCGCCATTTTTGCAGAAGCAGAAGGAGGATGGCCGAGATAAAGGTGCCGGCGTGGCCGATGCCAATCCACCAGACGAAGTTCACAATCGCAAAGCCCCAGGCGACAGGGATTTGGATTCCCCATATTCCCACTCCCCGGTACAGGAGGTAACCCACGGCGATTCCGAAAACCAGCAGCAGTGTGAAGGCGGGCGCGAATCCGAGCAGCCACAACTTCTGGTGCGGGTGCCGTAGAGGCACTTCCGCAATTTGCTCGCTCACGCGGGCGTACGTCTGGTGTGGTCCGATCATTTCGGCGGGAAAGCCCAGAGTCGTCACCGGATACGGCTTCCCCGGAATGCTCAAACGCGGTTCAGATCCTTGGATCGTTTCCATAGCTTAAAGGAGCGCGGACATTCCTGTCCGCAGCAACGTTGGAACGGAGACTCGCGTTAAGATGCATGGGTTTGCTGCGGTGGCGTTAAGCCCTCCGAATTTGGGTTCGTTAGCTTCGCCAGGTAAGTCGTCCTCGGCCTGGTATTGAGTTGCCCAAGCATCGAATAATCGAGTGGGTGAGCCTTCAGTTTGGCCACTTTACTCTCGCGATTATTGAGATCGCCAAACACGATCGCCTGGGTTGGGCATGCCTGCTGACAAGCCGTCAACACCTCACCATCTCGGATACGGCGATTTTCCTTTTCAGCCGTAATCCGGGCAGCGCTGATTCGCTGCACACAGTAATTACATTTCTCCATCACACCGCGCCAGCGGACGGTGACTTCGGGGTTGTACATCGGCTTGTAGTTGGGCAGTTCGTAATCGGTGTATCGCAGGAAGTTGAACCGCCGGACTTTGTAGGGGCAGTTGTTCGAGCAGAAGCGTGTGCCGATGCAACGGTTATAGACCTGAAGATTCAGGCCTTCATGATCATGGACGGTTGCCCCAACCGGGCAAACCAGCTCGCATGGAGCGTGTTCGCAGTGCATGCAAGGGACCGGCATGTTCGTGAATTCGGGATTATCCGCCGGGCCTTTGAAATACGTATCCATGCGCAACCAGTGCATCTCGCGATGTCGGGCGACCTGGTCTTTGCCAACGAACGGGATGTTGTTTTCCGTCTCGCATGCCACAAGGCAAGCGTTGCAACCGATGCAAGTCGTTAGGTCTATGGACATGCCCCACTTGTAACCTTCATATTTGTACTCATCGGGGTTATAGAGGGTCTCGCCTTCTGCCGGCGACTCCAATGAAGGCTTTACGAAGTCGGTCTTTGCCAGGTAATCCTGAAGAGATCCGCTGCGCAGAATCTGCCGGTCGGCTTCGCCTACGTTATGATGGTTTTGAGTGGAAACGAGGGGATGATGGGTGCCGTTGGGCGTAATGGTGACCCCATGTCCCGACCAGCACGCGTCTGAGCATCGAACCTTGTAGGCATTGAACCCAACACTTGCTCCGACACGGCCAACTCGAGAGCGGCCGTAGCCAAGATGCACAGTGATCGAGTCTCTGGCCTGGCCCGGCATGATGCAAACAGGCCCGCTGACAGTCCGGCCCTTGAACGACAGTTCGACCACGTCCCCGCTTGCCAGCCCGCCCATTTGGGCCAGAGCGGTGCTGATTAGGATGGCGTTGTCCCAAGTCAGTTTATTGATGGGTTTGGGACATTCCTGGAGCCAGCCGTTATTGGCGAAGCGGCCATCCCAAAGGTTTGGGTCTGGCCGAAAAGTGATTTCGATGTCGCCGCGCAGCCGTTTGAAACGGTTGCTGACTGGGGAAATAAACGGCGGAACTTGATTTTCGCCGGGGACCGAATTCGTTACAGGTTCGGCAATGACTTCGTTGTAGGGGACGACGTGAGGAGTCCCGTCTTTTGACTGACCTGGTGAACTGCCAGCCTGTGAAAGCCTACTTACGCCGTCTCCTACCGCGCCGAAAAGGATTTCGGCGCTCCGGCAGCGGACCTGTTTTGGCAGTCTTGCGGTGCCTTGGATGAAGCCGTCGTGGAGGGCTTTCCGCCACCCATGTTCGAATTCCTTCCACAGCTTTTGCGAGCGCCAGAACTCGCGTACGATTTCGTAGTCTGTTCGTATGGGTTGCTGCTGAGTCATTGCGCCGAGCAGTTCGTGCGCGGTTTTGCCTTCGTACAGCGGCGCGATCAGCGGTTGGATAAGAGAAACCGTGCCATCGAAAGATCTCGCGTCACCCCAGGTCTCGAGATAATGGGCCTGCGGAATGTGCCATGTGCAAACGGCTGCAGTTTCGTCTTGCTCCAGGCCCAGGTGGATCGAACGCCGAATCTTGCTTAAGACCTGGTCGAAACCGAGGTCTGCAGGAGCCGTATAGACCGGATTCCCGCCTAATATAATTAGTGTATCAACCTGTCCGGCGCTGATGTCCTGGACTAATTCGCCAAGCGATTGGAAGTGATTGAGCGAGTGCGCCTCTGCCGACTCAATGTAATGGACTGTTTTGCCCACATTCCCAAGGGCTTGATTCAACAAATGGGCCAACGCATGCACGATTGGCGGCTGTGATTCTCCCGCGATAACGATACTTGCGCCCTGGTGCTCCTGCAGGTCTCGCACGAGCGCCGCAAGCCATGGTGCCGGAGCGCAGACATTCCTGTCCGCAGCAACGTCCAAACGGTCCTCGGCTTTGATATTATCGTGCGTCCCTTCCGAAGTTGCGGCGGACAGAAATGTCCGCGCTCCGCCATCGTTGGCATGCGATCCGGACGCCCCAACCTCCTGAGCCAATTCCCGCGCCAGAGCCGCAATCCTCCCGCTTTCCACGGCCAGCCGGTGCTCGGCCATTGTGCCCGTGATCGTGGGCGTGCTCTCGACCACGTACAGGCGGTTCATTTCTTTTTTGCCGGCGGCAATCCGCCGGCCATCGGTAAATTCCCGCGCAAGGCGCAAGCGCTCGGGATGCTCATGAAGAAAGTCCGATTCCAAAGACACAACGACTGCAGCCTTCGCAAAGTCATACCGCGGCTCAAGCACTTCCCCAAACGCCAGGCGCGCGCCTTCGTGAGCGTTGTCGCGATTGACCGGCTCGAATTGGTGCCATTTGGCTGACGGAAATCTCTTGAGCAAATTATTCAACTGAGCAGTTAGCGTTGGAGACGTGACCGTTTCGGTCAGGAAGCGCAGGCCAGCTCCTTTGTAAGACATCTGTTCTTTTAGAAGGTCGTTCAGATCTGTGAGGAACGACGCCCAGGTGCTGATCTCGCCGTCGTGCGTGACGGTTTGGGAGCGATCGGGATCATAAAGGTCCAAAATCGAGGCCTGCATCCAAACGCTGGAACCCCCCAAGCTGGCTGGGTGCTCGGGATTGCCCTCCACTTTAACCGGGTGTCCTTCACGGCTTTTGACGATCACGCCCGTGGCGAACCCGCCCAGGAGCATCGAGGTGGCGTAAAAAAGTGGTTCGCCCAGGACCAACTCCTCCGGCTGTTTTACGTAAGGTACGATCTCTCGCGTCGGCTGTTTGGTGCAGGCATTGAGCCCTGACAAGGCCGCCACGGCGCCGCTCATCCTCAAAAAGTTTCTGCGACTCAGCCCATCCCACCATTCCGAAGCGCCGGGCGGAAACTCACGATCCCGCATCAGCCGGAATTCCTTTGAATCCGCGAGTTCCCCCAGGCTGCGCCAGTAACGGTCCGACCGGTGTGACTCCTGGAATGGCTGCGCCGGCTTCATCTTATGGCATCTTCCTCCTCAGTTAACTTATTTAACCTATTTAACTCATTTAACTCATTTAACCCCGTTCATCTGTGGCACATACTGCAATCGCGCAGTTGCTCGAGCCGCTGTTTGCTAATGTGATATTCCTTTATAAGCGTCTCGCCTCGCTGCAACTGATCAGGCGGCTCTGTCCAATCCATGCTGAATATCTGGTCTTTGGGCCGGAGATACCTTTGCGGCGCTTCATGGCAGTCGAGGCACCAGCGCATGAAGAGCGAATGAGCTTTCCAGGTCAGCGGCATTTCGTTGACCTGCCCATGGCAAGTGGAGCAACCGATCCCTTTCTGCACGTGGATGCTGTGATTGAAGAACACGAAGTCGGGCAAATCATTTACCCGCGTCCAATGCACCGGTTGTGACCTCGCCAGGCTCTGGCGCTCCGGAGCCAGCATCGGGGCATCCGTCCAGACTTTCGAATGGCACGTCATGCAGGTCTCAGTGGGCGGTATGCCCGCGAAAGAGGATTTCTCCACGGATGTGTGACAATAGCGGCAATCCAATCCAAGGCCGGCCACATGGTGTTGATGGCTGAACGGCACCTCCTGTTCTCGCGGCACATATTGATCCGTGGTGTAAGGCGAGCAATAAACGAGATAGACCAGGCCGAAGAACGCGAACACGCCGAAAAAGCCCCCGACCAGGGTAGCTCGCGCGATGCTATTGCTGCTCTTGCCAAAAATCTGCGCCATCCCTCGTGCGGCGAATGGTTGATTCCATCTAAAAAACGCATCATGCCTCGCGCTGAGTCAAGGCACAACACGAGCTCGGCCGGGTTCCCTGACCCGGCGCAACGATCGGTGATGCTGAAATTATTTGGCCCGCCTGACGACACACCGTCTGCGCCAGGCCAACATTCCAAGGCGATTCAACTATCAGTATCCCACGATGCGCCTGAAGGTAAATTGGGGCGAAAGCCCCATCGTGCAGAGTGGCGAGCGTGAGGGAGCGGCCAGTGTGCATCAAAATGATTCGTTGCATGCGACTGGACGGCGGGTAGATTGCCCGCAAGCATTTCCTGGTGAGCAGCGTTTCTTACGACGCCGTAGTGGTCGGGGCCGGGCCCAATGGGCTGGCGGCGGCAGTTCGATTGGCGCAGGAAGGCCTGTCGGTGCTGGTGGTCGAGGCCAACGAAATGATCGGCGGAGGAACGCGCTCGGCTGAATTGACCCTCCCAGGCTACACTCATGATATTTGCTCCGCAATCCATCCATTAGGGTTAGGATCGCCTTTCTTTTGTCAGTTGCCGCTAGACAAGCATGGCCTGCACTGGATTCAGCCGGAGGTTCCGCTTGCGCATCCGCTGGATGGGGGTGAGGCGGCCGCGCTGCGAAGATCGGCTGGGACTTCCAAAGACTCGGAGCGCGGACAGCCTTGTCCGCGCGATCCTGTGGCAATAAATGCAGCGCAGCCCGACGTCGCCCAAAAGACGCTCCCTCTTTCCGCTCAGCGGGACGACCATGTTCAAATTGAGCGGTCTTTGAGAGAAACGGCTGCTGCGCTCGGCCGGGATGGCGCGGCGTACGAAGGCTTGTTCCGTGGGCTGGCGCTGAATTGGGAGATATTGTCCGCGGAGTTCTTGAAACCGATGCTTCACTGGCCGCGGCATCCATTCAAGCTGGCCCGCTTCAGCTTGCGCGCCCTGCGCTCGGCGTCGGGCTTAGCGAAAGCACAATTCAAGGAGGACCCGGCCCGGGCTTTATTTTGCGGGTTGGCTGCCCATTCATTTCTGCCAATGGAGCAGCGGGCCTCGGCTGCATTCGGCCTGGTCCTGGGGATGCTCGGGCACGCAGTTGGTTGGCCGCTGCCGAGAGGAGGGGCGCAAAGAATTGCCGACGCCCTGGCCGCGCATTTCCGCGCGCTGGGTGGGGAGATCGCAACTGGCACACGAGTTGAGAGGCTGGACCAACTGCCGCTGTCACGCTCGGTTTTGTTGGATGTCACACCGCTGCAACTGCTTCTGATCGCGGGCGACAAGCTGCCTGCCTCCTATGCACGGCGACTGGGGAAATTCTGCCACGGTCCAGGCGTGTTCAAGCTGGACTATGCACTTTCGGCGCCGATCCCCTGGAAGTCGTCGGTCTGCGCCCGGGCCGGGACGGTCCACGTGTGCGGGACACTGGGGGAAATCGCCGCATCCGAACGGGTGGTCGCCGAGGGCAAAGCGCCGGAGCGGCCTTTCGTGTTGTTAGCACAGCCGAGTCTGTTCGATGAGACGCGAGCGCCCGAAGGCCGGCACACGGCCTGGGCCTACTGCCATGTGCCGCACGGTTCGAATTTCGATATGACCGAGCGCGTGGAAAGGCAGATCGAGCGATTCGCGCCCGGTTTTCGGGACTGCATTCTGGCGCGGCACACGATGAATTGCGCCGAGATGGAGCAGCGCAACGCGAATCTGGTGGGAGGAGATATCAGTGGCGGTGCCACCGATTTGTGGCAACTGATCGCCCGCCCGGTTTTCAGTTCTGCCCCGTATCGCACGCCGGTGCCCGGCCTTTACCTTTGCTCGTCTTCCACTCCCCCCGGCGGCGGCGTGCATGGGATGTGCGGTTTTCATGCTGCGGAGATTGCAATTCGCGATTGCTTTCGGGACGGTAAGCGCATATACAGGCATTAACCACGGATGATCACGGATGCAAAAGGGTTAAATCGTTAAGAGGTTAAATCGTTAGAACGTTAAAACGATGCGTGCCGGAAAACTCGAGTTCGCGTTCCCCGGGCCGAAACCGGGTCGGAGCGCGGACATGCCTGTCCGCAGCAACGTTGAAAAACCGACCGTGATGACTCTTTTTTCGTTTATGAAAACAAATAAATCAGCATTGATTTCAGCCTTCGTCTTCACCGTCACGCTAATCGCTGCTCCAGCTGCCGAAGAAGGCTTTCGCCCATTGTTCAACGGCAAAGACTTGTCCGGCTGGAAATTGAGGCACCTGGATGGCCGGCAGTCCTGGAGCGTTGAACCCGGTGGCATCCTCAAGAACACGGTCGAGAAAGGCGTGCATGGAACGGACCTGGTCACAGATCAGAAGTTTTGGAACTTCACCGTGCGTTACGAATACATGACTCCGGACCATTCGAATAGCGGTTTCTACCTTCGGGGCAGGCATGAAATCCAAATCCTGGGCGATCACCAGAGCGGGAAGGCCACCAAGACCTGCAATGGCTCAATTTATAACTTCAAGGCTCCTGACAAATTCGTGACCAAGCCCGGCGGAAAATGGCAAACAGCCGAGGCGACGATTATTGGCAACCGCATCACGGTCATTCTGAACGGAGAAAAAGTTCAAGACAACGTGGAGTGCGACCGCGGCACCGGCGGCCAGCTCGATGACAAGGTGAACGAACCTGGCCCGATCCTCCTGCAAGGCGATCATGGCACCGTTAGCTTCAGAAACATCAGGATCAAAGACCTGGCGCCTTAAATCGCCTGGGAGCGCGGGCATCTTGCCGGCGCAATGATCGAAGCCAAAAAGCGCGGATACATGTGCGGCCGTTTTAACGTTTTAACCTTTTAACTTTTTTAACGATTTTACCCGCATCATTGAGCACACCACCGCTGATACTAATTTCGCCGAACATTGAGAAAAAAGGCGGCGAATTTGGAGACGAATCCAGCAGCCTGTCAGAAACCTACCAGCAGGCGCTCATGGGCGCCGGAGCCATTCCGCTGGCACTGCCGGCCACCCAATCGCGCGCGGTCATCGCCGAATGTGTCCGCCGTTGCAATGCCGTCCTTTTGACCGGCGGGGAAGATGTTGACCCGCGCCTGTATGCCAACGGCCTCGACCAGTCGCTGCGCAAGACGGTGAATGTTACCCCGGATGGCGGCAAACGGGATCTGCGCGAATTGATCCTGATCGACGAAGTCTTCCGCCAGCACAAACCCCTGCTGGCAATCTGCCGCGGTCACCAAATCCTGAACGTCGCGCTGGGCGGCACGCTTATATCGGATATTCGCATGCAATGCCCCAAAACCTTGAACCACCGGCAGATGGATAAGCGCAGCCAAATCGTTCATCAAGCGCAATTGACACCCGGCTCCGTTCTGTCCAAAATAGTGGGCAAGCAGAGTCTCGGTGTGAACAGCACGCATCACCAGGCTATCGGTCGCGTGGCCGCGCCGCTGCAGGTGGCGGCCCGCGGTCCGGATGGAATTATTGAGAGCCTGGAATTGAAGCCAGGCGGGACGCATCGGCTCCCGTTCCTGTTGAGCGTGCAGTTTCATCCCGAACGGTTGGCGCGGCGGCATCCGGAGCATCGGGCGATTTTTCAGGCGTTCGCGCGCGCCGCTATAGGTGAGTCCAAAATTTAGAGCGCCGTGTGGCTTTTAGGTATATGAAAGGCAAAATTCTAATCGTTGATGACCAGGTGGATATCCGGAACATGCTCAAAACCATTCTGGAGAGCGACCACCAGGTGACAGAAGCCGAAAATGGCGCTGCCCTGGAAGAGGCCTACAGCCAGCCGCAGCCGGATGTCGTGCTATTGGACGTGAAACTGCCGGATGCTAACGGACTGGATTTGTTACCCGGCCTTAAAAAACGCTGGCCCGAAACCGAAGTGATCGTGCTGACCGGAGCGCCAACCGATCATGAGGCAATTTCATGGGCAGTCGAGGCCACCAAGCGAGGGGCGTTCAATTTCCTGCGCAAATCCGGAGAGTTCGATGTGCCTAAGCTGCTGGCGGACGTGGGCAATGCTTTGGAACGCAGGCGCCAGACCGAAGAGACGAGTTTGCTCAGGCGCGCCTTGGAAACCATGAGCGGCACGGCCTCCCCAGTCTTCCAGAGCACAGCCATGCGAACTGTGGTCCGCACCGTCGAGCGCGTGGCCGGCAGCGATGTTACCGTGCTCATCACGGGTGAGAGCGGCAGCGGCAAAGAAGTCATTGCCGATCTGATCCACGCCTTCAGTGAGCGCAGCAAGAACAGGATTATTAAAATCAACTGCGCGGCATTGCCTCGTGAGCTGATCGAAAGCGAGTTATTCGGCTCCGTTAAAGGCGCCTTCACCGGCGCGCATGCCGACCGCGAAGGCCTCTTCCGGCAGGCCGAAGGCGGCACGCTGTTTCTGGACGAAATCTCCGAGATGCCCGTGGACACCCAAAGCAAGCTCTTGCGTGTCCTTCAGGACCAGGAAGTGCGGCCAGTCGGCGGCAAAGTACCTTACAAAACCAACTGCCGCATCGTCGCCGCCACCAACCGTAAGCCCGAAGACGCCATCCGAGACGGCAAGCTGCGCGAAGACTTGTTCTACCGCATCAGCGCTATCTCCGTTTCCCTGCCGCCCCTGCGCGAACGGCGCGAGGACATTCTCCCGCTGGCCAACTCTTTCCTGAAACGTTTCGCTGCCCAAGCCAACCGCGTAATTCGCGGGTTCACTCCAGCCGCTGCCGAGCGCCTTGCGGGCTTTGATTGGCCCGGCAACGTCCGCCAGTTGCAAAACGAGGTTCAACGCGCCGTCCTCCTCTCCGAAGGCGAGATGGTAGATGCCAGCGATTTGTCGGTTACCAGCTCTCGCAGCGCGGCTGACGGCGGTCAGGACACAAACTTCACCTTGCTTGAAGGCGTTGAGCGCAACGCCATCGTCCAAATGCTCCAGGACACCGGCGGCAACAAACTCGAAACCGCCAAACGCCTCGGCATCGGCCGCCAGACCCTTTACAACAAAATCAAGGCCTACGGCATCGAGGTATAGCGCAGACTTCTAGGGCTGCTGTATCGCTGACTTCCCAGTCGGCAAAACCGCCCCTGCCGGTGGACGGGTGGGAGCTAAAGGCCTTAAGAGCCACTCTTATCTCGTCCACACAATTTTGCTGGCAATCTTTGGCCTTTTCTGATAAAACGCATGTAGTCTCCTACACCAATATGAGCTCGGCGCCGCCCCTGGGAGCGCGGGCATCTTGCCCGCGTGTTTGGGGCCTCTTGTCCTCGCGGGCAGGATGCCCGCGCTCCCAGGGTATCCTTGCCGGCCTCTTCTTGCTGGCCTCAACCCCTTTCTGCCCCGCCCAAACTCCCCCGCAAATTGTCGTCCAACCGCAGGACCAGTTTGCGTGCACCGGCAACGATGCGACTTTTTCCGTCCAGGCAACCGGCAGCCAGCCGCTGGTTTTTTTCTGGTTCGATAACGGCTCACCTGTCACTGGTGGCGTGAATTCGACTCCTACGGGTTCGTCCCTGACCCTATTCAATGTTCAACTGACTGATGATGGGTCGGATATCTACGTGGTGGTGACCAACCACTTCGGCGTTACCAACAGCGTGGATGCGTTTCTCCACGTCTCCGACCCGCCCCAGATCATTTCGGACCCGTCGGACACAACAACCCCACTGGGCGGGTTCATCACCTTCAATGTGAGCGCCGGGCCCGGACCGCTCGTTTATAGTTGGTGGTTCCAGGGAATGCAGCTAACCAACAATTTGCGCACCTTCGGCGCCGATACGCCCAACCTCGCCATTATGAACGCGCAACTGTCCGATGCGGGCTATTACCATGCCGAAGTCAGCAACAGTTGTGTCCTGGTGGATAGCCTGCCGGCGCGATGCTACGTGGGCAATCCTCCCAACATCCTCGGCCAGCCTGTCAACGTGCTCGCGCCTTTTCAGGTCCCGGTCCAGTTCCACGTGAGCGCTTCCGGCACTCCGCTCTCTTATCAGTGGTATCGGAATGATGTGCCCATCCCCTTTGCGAACAGCGCAACCCTGGCCATTTCCAGTGCGACGCGGCAGCCTGTGGGAATCTATCACGTGGTAGTTTTTAGCCCTTCCGGTGCGTCCGTCAGCGACCGCGTACACCTCCAAGTGAACCTCACCTATGAAGGGACGATCCTGCCCAGGCAGGAGGCCACCGATTTCCTGGATGCCCTCACTAATGCGTTGCGGACCATTACTCTGCCGCCCACGGTGATCACCCATGGCGTGCCGTTGCTGGTCAGCACCATCGGCGCGACCAAACAAAGCTGGGAAAGCAACCGTTGCGGCGTGCCTCCAAGCCACTCGATGTGGCTCGATTATTTGTCGCCTCGGACTGAGTCGGTCAAAGCCAGCACCGAAGGCAGCTCCTTCCCGACCGTCCTGGCCGTCTATGATACCAATCTGGTGCAGCTCGCTTGCGATGTTCACAGCGGTTATGGCGGCAGCAGCCTTCTGAGCTTCTCGGCTCTGGGACGGACCGACTATCTCATCTGCGTAGATGGCGTCAGCGGAACCTCCGGCATCGCGCGTGTGGCAGTTGGCGAGGTCATTCGCAACGTGCATTACAATCCTGCCCTGAGCAATGGCGCGTTCAGCTTCGAGATGGCCGGACCATACTGGTACACGACAACCCTCCACTCTTCCACCAACGCCGTCCAGCCCTCGGCGCTATGGGCTACGCAGATGGTGATTCAGGCCTCCACCCAGGATTACGTCGCCCGCTTCACCAACTACAATGTCCGCCTCGATCACCAACGCTTCTACAATACCGCCGTGAACACAAATTCCGCGCCGCCGTGAGCAGAAATCTTAATCTTGGAGTTAATAAGAAAGTCGTACATGGATAAAAAGGAGCGGCAGACCACAGGAGAGCGTTCGGCAGGCATATTCTTCGGTGGAGTATGCCGCTGAGAGTCATGCTGGATTCCGACCTGGCCGCCTTGTATGGGGTTACGACTGGCAATCTCAACAAAGCAGTGAAGCGAAATTTGGACCGTTTCCCCGCCGATTTCATGTTCCAACTCACACTGGAAGAAACGCAAAACTTGAGATTCCAAATTGGAATCTCAAGTTATAACTACGGTGGCCGTCGTTATCTGCCGTTTGCTTTCACCGAACAAGGCGTTGCCATGCTCTCCAGCGTCCTCCACAGTAAAGCGGCGATCCAGGTCAATGTCGCTATCATGCGCGTTTTCGTTCGACTCCGCGAAACCCTCGCCCTGCACAAGGAACTGGCCCGTAAATTGACTGAACTCGAACAGCGAATCGAAGGTCACGACACTGCCATCCGTTCGCTCTTCGAGGCTATCCGCCAGCTTATGAGTCCACCGCCGTCACCGCCCAAGCCTGAGATCGGGTTTCATATCAAGGAGGACTCTGTTCCTTACCGGATCAAACGAAAAACCTCTCCATCCCTGTCGTGAATGCCAGCCGCAAATCTGCGCTTCACCCCAACCCGGTGCGCCGCAGCCAGATTCGCGCGGGCCTCGGGGGTGCGGGCCTGAGCGCCTTGCTGGGCCTGGCGCTTTGGCAATGTCCGGGCGTGGGGGACTGGTTTAACGCGCTCAGTTTCGATTTACTTACGCTTGCGCGCGGATCTCGCTCCGTACCCGAAGTGGTGATTGTGGCCATGGATGAGGAGTCGCATCAACGACTCGGGCAGCCGGCGGATAAACTATGGGATCGGTCACTCCATGCCAGGCTGGTTGACACGCTCATGGCGCGAGGCGCTCGAGTGGTGGTGTTCGATGTGGTCTTTGCAGACAAATGGCCTGACCCGGCGGTGGATCAAGCGTTTGCACAAGCTCTGCAACGGGCTTCGGGAAAAGTTATGCTGGCGGCCAAATTGCTCTCTTTCGAGGAAGAAGCCAGGGCCGCTGGTTCTCGAGTCCTGCATCCGGTCGAACCGCTGGCTTCTGCCGCACCCTGGGGAGTCGTAGAATTGGCACTAGACCCGGGCGGCGCGCTGCGGCGCGCCCCGCTCCCAGTTCCAGCGTTAGCCGAGAGTCCTCTGGCCTACAAAGCGGCTGAGCTGTCGGGGATTCCGCTGCCTGAAACGGAGGATCAGCGATGGATTGCATATTACGGTCCGCGCCCGTTCCGACAAATCAGTTACTGGCAGGCGATGGAGCCGGAAAAGCTTCCGCCGGATGTGTTCTCGAACAAAGTTGTCTTCGTCGGCCAGACCCGTGTCG
>PSRM01000159.1 GCA_003176045.1 Verrucomicrobiota bacterium
CCGATCAGGAGGCAGCCACTGTCTATGCCAGTGTGAGTCAGGCCATTACGCCCAGGCTGACCGGCTCGTTGCTGGGGCAATTCCAGAATAGCGTCTATAACGGAGGGGCTTTCGATAAAGAAACCGATCGCCTTTTCCTCCTGGGACTTAACTTCGAATACCAATTCACCCCGCATCTTTCAGGCCATTTTGGTTACACCTACGATAAACTGGATGCCTTTAACGAATCGGGTTTTGTGACCCACCCAAATTTTGATCGGAATAGGGTTTACATCGGGCTCACAGCCAACTATTAATATAGGCTGATTGTGTTGATGGGGGTCCGGCCTGTCAGGCTGGCCCTCTTTTTTTAAATTATGGATCCTATTAAAGCCGCCGCGCCGCAGGACTCAAAACTGCATTTCCTGGATTACTGGCGCATCATCCGCATCCGCAAGGCCATTATTCTGGCTGTTTTTTTGCTCGTCGTCATCACCACCGTTGTGGTCACGTTCATCTATCCGGAATCGTTCTCGGGCACGGCTCGCATTCGTGTCGAGCGCGACCAGTCGGACATCTCCGGCGTGCTCCAGGGCCAGGCCTTCCCCAGCTCGTATGACCCGTATTATATCAATACGGAATTCGAGCTGATCCAATCCGAGGTCATCCTGCAGCCGGTAATAACCAAGCTCGACCTGAACAAAGTGTGGGGCGCCAAGTATGGGCCGAACGGCGCGCCGCTCCAGAGCACGGACACCATGAAACTGCTGCAAGCCCGCATGGGCCTGCAGCCGGTGCGCAATACCAGCCTCATCGAGATCCGCGTCACCACGGACAAGCCTGAGGAAGCCGCCAAATTGGCCAACGAAATCGCGCAGGCCTATTGCGATTACCGCGTGGAGCACCGGAAGCAAATGACCATGGGCGGTGTCGACGCCCTGGAAAAGAAGTTCACTGAACAACAGGGCAAGGTAAGTGAAGCCCAGTCCAACGTCGATGTCCTGCGATTCAAGCTTCAGATTTCAGACCCCGTCGTGACTGAGAACACGCCTGGCACACTGATGACCGGTGACACCTTGCGCCGCTTTGAAAGCTTGCGAATCGAGGGCCTGCGCGAACTGGTGAGCCAGCAGACGCTCCTGGACAAGCTGCTGGCTTTCAGCCCGAAAGACGTCGTAAACGTTCTTCCCACGGTGATTCCTGATGCCACACTCACTTCATGGCTGGAGCAAAGGAACATGCTGCAGCAGCGATTCATTGCTCTCACCAACATCCTGGGCGAAAGACACGCTGATGTCGTGACGGTCCAGAGCCAGTTGGACGATTTGAACGCCAAAATTGCGGCCAAGGCGACGGGCATCCTCCAAGGTGTTCAGACGAGAGTTGCCGCCGTGAAGGATTCACTTGCCAAACTTGAACATGAAGTGGACCAGGCCATGACCAACGACCTGGTCAAAGCCGTCCAAAGCCAGCCTTACTTCGAAGCCAAGCGCAAGGTCGAGGAAGCCGAGACAAAACTCAAGCTTCTGACTATGAAGATTTATACCGAGAAGCTGGATAACGAGCTGCCGAAGACGGCAATGGCTTTTATTACGACCCACGCTGTTCCTGATGCGCACGCCGTGCGGCCCAATAAGCCGTTCAATATCGCCCTGGGCATCATCGTTGGCCTGGTGGTTGGGGTAGGCCTGGCCTTCTTCATCGAATATCTGGACACCAGCGTAAAGACCATTGATGACGTGGAGCGGTCGCTCAACTCTCCCGTGCTGGGGGTCATTCCGCAAAACGTCGGGGCTATCCTGGATGAAGGGGCAGAAAGCCCTCATGCCGAGGCCTACCGAGTTCTGCGAACCAACCTGCTCTTCTCCCGCAAAGATGACAAGCTCAATACCGTAGCCATCGTCAGCGCCGGCGCCGGTGAAGGCAAGTCCACCACTGTCTTCAATCTCGCCGCAGTATTCGCCCAGGGCGGGCAGCGGGTGCTGATTGTGGACTCCGACTTGCGCCGGCCCACGCTCCATAAGATGTTGCGTGTGAGTAACCATATCGGTCTCACCAATTACCTGCTCAAGCAGAATACCGTCGAGGAAGTCATCCAGACCACCAGCCTGCCGACGCTCGATTTCATGGCCAGCGGCAAGCTGCCGAGCAGTTCCCTGGGCATCCTCAACTCCCCGCAAATGAAGGAGCTAATCGGCCAGCTTAAGCAGCATTATGACTTCGTGTTCTTCGATTCACCGCCGGTCATGGGCGTGAGCGACGCCTCGATCATCGCCAGCGAAGTGGATATGACCCTCCAGGTCATCCAATACCGGCGCTATCCGCAGCCGTTGAACATCCGCGCAAAGCAGTTGATCGAGAAAGTGGGCGGCAACCTGGTAGGCATCGTCCTCAACAATATCAACATGTCGCAGGACGAGAACTATTACTACTACAGCGGCTACTACCACGAGGAAGGCACAAACGACGAGGAGCAGGAAGCTGCTCCCGGCGGCCCTGCCTCCCAGAAATCTTGAATAGCAGGACAGGCGGCTCGCCTGTCCGTGAAACCGGAACCCCAACGGCCAGGCGGGACGCCTGCCCTACTCCAATTTGATTTGAGTCTGCAAATGCCGGCTGCTACAATGAACGAATTCTGTGGCCGGCGCTCTAATACAGACGAGCGCGTGGCGAATCTATGTATGATGAAAGTGATTAAATTGTTTCGATACTTAGCGGCCCTGTGCGGGTTGGTTTTGGCCGGCCTGCTCGGGACCGGTTGCCAGACGGAATCGGTGCCGGGTGCGCAGACCACCGGAGCGGGCGCCTTTGCAGACGTGCCAGGCTTCCCCTCAGGTCCAGCTCCCGGCGAAACGCGCGGGCCCATTATCACCGACCAGATAGGCATCGGTGATTCGCTTTTAATTAGCTTCAACGATTTGAACCCGCCTCAACCGGCAATGGAACAAGTTGTGCGGGAAGACGGCACCATTACCCTGCTCCTGAACAAAACCTTCAATGCGGCCGGCAAATCGCGGGGCAAGCTCGAGGAGGAGATCCGTGCCTTTTACGTGCCGGATTACTACAAGCAGATGACGGTCAATATCAAACGGTCCGACCTTTTTTATATCGTTTCGGGTGAAGTCAAGAGTCCCAATCGCCAGCTTTATCTTGGCCCTACCTCGGTTCTCAGAGCGGTTGCTTCTGCCAATGGGTTCACCGATTTTGCCAATAAGCGAAAAGTCTTTCTAATTCGCCCGGGCAAAAAACGGGAAGTGGTTGATTGCATCAAAGCCTTGACCGACCCCAGCCAGGATTTGCCGGTTTATCCCGGGGACATCGTCCACGTCAAACGACGGATATTCTAGTAATGAGACAGGTTAAATAAGTTACATGAGTCACATGAGTTACATGGGTTCAGCGGCGTTTTACTCATGTAACCATTTAACTTTGTAACCGTACTTGTCGCCGTGACCGTCCGGTTGGCGATTCTGTCGGGCAGGAAAACAGGTTCCTCCTGGCAAACCAATCAATTCCCCTTGACCGTCGGCCGTGATACTGCCGCCGATCTGGTCATTGAGGAAGAAGGTGTTTGGGACCAGCATCTTCAGATAGACCTCCAACCAGCGAACAGCTTCGGCCTTCGCGCCCGGCCAGAAGCTGCTGTTTCGGTCAATGATCAACCCGCACAGGAAGTTCCTCTGCGCAACGGAGATATCATTGGCCTTGGTTCGGTTAAACTCCAATTCTGGCTCGCAGAGCCCCGCCGCCCCCGTTCTCGCGGCGGAGACGTATTGACATGGATCGGAATCGCCGCCGCTGCGATTGCTCAAATAGGGCTCATCGTGTTGCTTCTGCGATCGTGAAAAGCAACGGGCAAAATTCAACCACGAATGAACACGAATAGACACGAATAAAAGGGGCAACGAGGACGCTAAGGACAAAGGAACTTTGTGCCTTCGTTCCTTTGTTGTTCAAATTTTACTGGTGAATTCGTGTTCATTCGTGGTTTCTCCTTATTTTGCGCCGAACACCCCATCTAGGACCACCTCTTTGGCCTTCCAGATGAGGGCCATGGTCATCGCCACCGGCGGCAGCAAACACAGCGGAACAAGAAAGGCCACGCTTTCCCGATCCAAAAGCCATTCGGCTATCTTAAGGACCTTCTCCAGATGATAGTGCTCCACAAGGAAGTAAGAAGCTGCGACCGTCATTCCCAGGGCGAGCACCTTGAGGTTCACCGAACTGTACTGCCGTGTCTCCAGCCGGAATGCCTGGTCCGGCAACATTGCCCCGAGCCGCTTGAGTACAATGTTCAGCGCACCCAGCAACAAGAGCCCGCTCAACGCCATCAACGCGGTCATCGACAGAAAAAACTGGCTCTCGGGCATTTGATTGGACCAATACAGAAAGGGACTCAATCCAACAAGGATTAGCCCCAGAACCATGGCCCGATCCAACGCTACTCGCCAAATTCGTTCCTGCCTCTGGAAAGCGCTCAATTGCCATAGACCATAAACCAGGAGTCCGCTTCCAATTAAGGGCGGTAGCACACCCATTTGCCGCAGAACATCTGCTCTGGCGGTGTAAAAGCACGCCAGAAATGAAAGGGGAAGCCCCCAAAACAACGCTGAGAGCCCGCGCACCAACCGCCCCAGCGCCCGCATTAATTCAGCCGGTTCGGGGTTCACGCTGCGGGGAGGCTCCGGATCAATCACGACCAACGCTTACCTCCCCGCAACTGCCTTCCCATCGTCCCAATCCCAAAAATGCGCGCCGCTCGCGCAGACCTCGACCTATGTAACCATGTAACCATGTAACTCAATTAACCTATTTAACTTAATTAACTTAGTTAACTCATTTAGTTGGGTTACGACGCGGGGTTCGCCTATGGTCAGAAGCTCAGATAGGTGTATTCCTTCAACCCTTTTTCGTAATCATCCAGCAAACGCATGGCTTCGGAGGGTTTCATACGGTCGGATTTAATGGCGTCGTCCACCTGGGCTTTCATCTGCCGTTTTAGCTCTTTTTCGTCATACTGCACCGAGTCTAGCGCCTGAACGATAGTTGTGCCTTCGATGATTTCCTCCACGTAATAACCTGCTGGTTCATCGGGGTCCAGGAAGACATGGACCTCGTTGACGCGGCCGAACAAATTGTGCAGGTCCCCCATGATATCCTGGTAGGCGCCCATTAGGAAAAACCCAAGGTAATAAGGCTCCGGCAAACCGCTGCCATTCATGCTCAAGGGATGCAAAGGCAAGGTGTCCCGGACATCGCGCAAGTCTATGAACTTGTTTACCTGCCCGTCGGAATCGCAGGTGATATCCACGAGGGTTGCCTCGCGCGTAGGCCGTTCGATCAGGCGGCTAATCGGCATGACCGGGAACAACTGACCCAGGGCCCAATGGTCGAGCAGGGATTGGAATACGGAGAAATTGCAAAGGTACTGATCTCCAAGGCTGTCTTCTAATTTCCGGATTTCTTCCGGCACGTAGGCCTGCCCGCGGAAACTGTCGGCTACGGCGCGGCCGATTTCCCAGTAGAGATTCTCGATCTTCGCTTTATCCGGCAGCCCCATCATGCCGAGCGTGAACATGTGCTGGGCGTCCTCTTTGCGTTCAAGCGCATCGTGATAGGCTTCCAGCTTGTTCAGCCGGGGCAGATTGCGCTGAATGTCCAACAATTCGCGAACCAGCGCATGCTCATTCTCTCCATATTGGAGATTCTCTTCACCTCGGACTTTCGCTATGGAGCCGAAAACCTCGACGATTAAAACGCTGTGATGCGCTACGACGGCCCTGCCGCTCTCGCTGATGATGTCCGGGTGAGGCACCTTCTCGGTGTTACAAACGTCTGCGATGTAATAGACGATATCGTTCGCATATTCCTGCAGCGTGTAATTGGTCGAGCTATCGAAGGCCGAGCGGCTGCCATCGTAATCCACGCCCAAGCCGCCTCCGACGTCCACATACTCAATTTTGAAGCCCATTTGGTAGAGCTTTGCGTAAAAGCGGGCGGCTTCCTGTACGGCCCGTTTGACGATCAGAATGTCGGGCACCTGCGATCCAATATGGAAATGCAGCAGTTTGAAGCAATGATCCAGGCCCTCGGCTTTGAGCAGCTCAGTGGCCGCCAGCAACTCGGAAGTGCTTAAGCCGAATTTCGCATTTTCGCCGGCGCTTTCCGCCCATCGTCCGCCGCCTTTGCTGAGCAGGCGCGCCCGCACGCCTATGAGCGGCTCAACGCCCAGTTGTTTGGAAACCGCGATAATTTGGCGAAGTTCCTCAAGTTTTTCCACCACCAGAATGACCTTTTTGCCCAGCTTGGTTCCGAGGAGGGCGATTCTCACGAATGCAGCGTCTTTGTAGCCGTTGCACACGATCAGGCTTCCAAGCTGGCTTTGCAAGGCCAGGCCTGCGAACAGTTCCGGTTTGCTGCCGACTTCCAACCCGAAATCAAAGGGCTTGCCGGCGTCCAGGATCTCCTCGACCACCTCCCGAAGCTGGTTGACCTTGATGGGAAACACGCCGCGATATCTCCCCTGGTAATTGAACTCGGCAATCGCGCTGCGAAAGGCCAGGTTGATGGACTCGACCCGGTGGCGCAGGATGTCCTGAAAGCGGATGAGCACTGGAAACTTCAGCCCGCGGGCTTTGGCCTCCTCGATGACATCGGTCAGGTCCACCGAAGCCCCGCTTTCCTTCAACGGCTTGGCGACCACGCGCCCGGAATCGCTGATGTCGAAGTACTCCGCTCCCCAGCGGTGAATGTTGTAAAGGTTGCGCGCCTCCTGGATGTCCCAGTTCGGCGAGCCCTCGCTCTGGTTATTCATTTCGATGACTTC
>PSRM01000241.1 GCA_003176045.1 Verrucomicrobiota bacterium
GATGGTGTAACGGTAGCACAGCAGACTCTGGATCTGTTTGTCATGGTTCAAATCCATGTCGGGCAGCCACTTTTCTAACGGAAAATGCGGTATTCGCCCAAACTGACACAGATTCGACACAGAAAACGCCCGAATCTGAAACCGAAACCAACGTGAGCTTCCCTCGCCGCATAAAGCATCGGGGCCGGGTCCTCGCCACAATTTACGCCAAGACGAAAGCCCGCCCGTCCTATCGTGTTTGCGCCTACGTGGCCGGCAAGCGAAGAATGTCGAGTCACCCCACATACAGCGAGGCCAAGGAAGTGGCCGACGGCCTGGTTAAAGATTTGGCGAAAGGCAATGTAGCTGCCGCCCTGAGCGCCAGCCAAGCCCGTGATGCCCTGGCCGCGTATGAACGCCTCGAAGCATACCGGCAGGCCACCGGACGCAAGCTCTCCCTGTTGTCCACCGTGTCACAATTCTGCGAGTCGGCAGTCAAGCTGAATGGGTACAGCATGGCCGAGGCGACAGACGGATTTTTAACTTCGATTGTCACGGTTAAGAGAATCCCGCTCAATGAAGCGATAGAGCAGTTTATCGCCTTCCGCAAGACCAAAACCGTAGCGGGCGAAGGGCGCAGACCACAACTAAGCTTCGATCACTGGCGCAACACCGGCTATTGGCTGAATGAGTTTGCCGAAACATTCCCCGGTTACGCGGTTAGCGAACTGACAAAGCAACTCCTCGACACCTACATGGCGAAATTTGCTGAGGCCGCGCCAAAGACTCGAAACGAGCGCCGTGGAGTGGTCAAAATGTTTCTGTCCTGGGCTGTCGAACAAGACTACCTCGCGCCTACTCACCGCCTGCTGGAGTCCAGCCAGTTAAAGCACGAGAACGCGGACGTTGAAACTATCGAGTGCTACACCGCTGCTGAATTGCGTTTGCTTTTGGAGCGGGCGGGCCAGCCACCCGCGCCAGTAGTGAAGAAAGGCGAGAAACCGCAAGCCGATTACCGCGATCTGCTGCCCGTCCTGGCTCTGGCTGGATTGGCTGGAATGAGAGAAACGGAAATTCTCCGGCTCGAATGGCCGGATGTTTTCCGAGTGCCTGGACATATCGAAGTCGGCGCACTCAAAGCTAAAACCCGCAGCCGCCGCCTGATTGAAGTCTGCACGAGCTTGGTTAAATGGCTCGAAACATACCGCAAGAGCACCGGGCCGGTCTGGACACAAGGCTACAAGAAATTCCATGAGAAGTTTGCCGCGCTCCGTGCCGAGTTGAACATCAAGCACCGCCGAAACGGTTTGCGGCACTCCTACATTTCCAGCCATTACGCCGTACATGCGGATGAAGGATTGACCGCGAAACTCGCCGGAAATTCCCCGTTAATGGTTCACAAGAATTACAAGGGCCTGCTCACCCGTAAGCAGGGCAAGGCGTGGTTTGAGGTTGCACCGACTCAGGGCACAAACGTAATTCCGCTCCGTGCGGCATCTGAGGAGACTCGGTGAGGGCATGGCCGAGCATATCGGTTTATGCACTGTCACGTGACACTAGCCTGATTGGGGCGATTCTAAGATCAATCGGTGATGAGATGTTGCGGGAAGCAGATAAATGGGCGGCCTGGCAGATGGAGTGGCAGGAAAAGCACGATGTCCCGAATCGCTTGCCGGACCCCGATCCGTGGCAGTACTTGTTGGATGCAGTGCTGCCAGAATTTTACAAGTCCGTTTTCCGAGCCGCTCAGAGCCAGATCTACGCTTTGCGACGAATTGGCCGCATGAGGATGGAATTCGCAACCCTGAATGCCGACCCCCACGAAAAAGCTCAAACAGCTAAGGCCAAAGGCGATAAAAAAGGCTACGCGCGCCTCATCACGACTTTTGCGGACCGGGTTGTAAACTACGCACCCGTTCAGGCCGACGTGCGGGCAAGCGCTCCAAATGCAGAAATCGTTCACCAGATGGAGCTTGCCTTAAAGAGACGCCGCGCTCAGCTCGTGCATCGTGGACAAGGGCAACTAGCGCGAACCGCTCAGCACTGGCCATCGTGGGCCGAATTCGCAAGCCGGAACAAACTGCCTGTTGCGCTTGCGTCATTCTGGGTAAGTTTTCCCGCGACGCTTGTGCTAAGGAAACCGTCTAACGGGAAGAGAGGCTTGCTGTTGCAGCCCGGCACGCCTGGCCTGATGTTTTTCAGAAACGAGGCAGTGACAGAATTCCTCCAATTTGCGCTGGGCCAATCCAACCTCACCCCGGCAGCCGTCAAAAAGGTCCGGCAAAGACTCAAGCTAAAGCCGGCCAGCGACAAAAGGCATTTTGTTTGGAACGTCTCCACCGAGCGCAGAAGCAATGGCGATTGGGACATGAAGCTGCTTTCGAGACGCCGGATTTAGCTCGCCGCTGCAACACCAGCCGATGCCCAATTGTTGTCCCCGTACGCCCGTGCCTCTTATGGCAGTTTGGTGCCATGAATTGTAAACCGATGCTGGCCGCGCCCACCGGGGCCAGTAGCACACAAGCCGAACCAGTGGGATTCATTGACGAACGGGAGGCCCTGAAACGTGTACCAGTTTCACGCCGGACTTGGCACGACTGGCGCAAAAAGAAAGGATTGCCACACATTCGAGTTGGCGGCCGCATCCTCTACCATTGGGACAGCGTAACCGCTTGGCTACTTCGCCAGCAGAGGGGGGCCTAATGAGCGCCGACAATTCGGTATTCAATCGGCCTGGAGTGAGTGATGAATTCCTGATTGCTGCCGGGTGCTTTCACTGCGGCGAGGCCGATTCCCTTAAAACCTACGGGTTCAAGGCGGAGGGCATAGCTATTCCATTCCACACCTTGGAAGGCAATGACCTCACGGACAACGGCAAGCCATTTGCCCGTGTCCGGCTCTACCACGCAACCGACTCACAGAAGTACCACCAAAAACCTGGAAGCGGAGTTCACATCTACATTCCGCACACTTTTGCTCAAACTCCCAAAGGCTCGCGCCTGCCCCTCGTAGAAGGTGAATTCAAGGCGCTGGCGCTGGCTGAGGGTGGATACGCGGGACTTGGCTTGTCTGGTATCACGGGGGCGGCCCGCACAATTACCAACGGTGAGAGCAAGACCGATCACGCGCTACATGAGGAGCTGGCTCACCTACTGGAACATCACCAACCGGCGGAAGTTATCTTCCTCGGTGACGCGGACGTAGTGCTTAACTGGCAATTCTCAGCCGAGGCAGCAAAACTCAGGCGCTTACTGTTTGGGTCTAGGCGCTACCGCTTCATTGAGAAATTCACCGTCATTGCGCTGCCGTTTGACGGGCCAAAAGGCGTTGACGACCTGTGCGCGGCCAAGGGTGAGGCGTTCAAGGACTGTTTCGAGAGCATTATTTCAAGCGGCTACAGCCCTCCTGAAAAGGCTTCTGCGGTCGAAATCTTCTGTTGTCTCCTAAAGCGAGAGTTGGAGCGGGTCCGCGTGGCCTTCACAGGAGACGATGAACACAAAGCCCACTCCAGCCGTGTCAAGCTCCTTCAAAGCGCCGCCAGACTGCGCCGCGAGTCGGGGGCGATGCTTCTGCTCAGACCGCTATTGACTGACCTTCTGAATGTCAAAGACAGAGAGCTAGACAGAATGGTTCGTGATGCAGGAGAACAGGAACAGCGACCTGGAGACACCAGCACCAAATTGGCCGGGCACGGAACCGCCGTTGAGCCTCCAAAAATAGAACCATGGCCCCATCGCGTGAACGGAGCCGAATTGCTCAATAGGCTGGCCGCCGAGGCTGAGCGATTTCTCTGGCTACCGCAGCACGGCGCGACCGTACTGGCCTGTCATATTCTCTACACCTACGTTTGGCGCTCGTTTGAATACGCCCCAATCTTAGCCGTTACCTCACCGACACCGGGATGCGGCAAAGGGCGAGTGCTTGACCTTGAGCAAAAGCTCGCTTCAAATCCCTGGCGCACTGGCAACGCGACTGAATCGGTGTTGTTCCGCATTATTGATGAGCGGACACCCCTCTGTCTCATTGATGAATTTGATTCCCTGCTCAAAGAGACACGCGCGGCGATCACCAACATACTGAATCAGGCGTTTCACATGAGCGGGCGAGTTCACCGCATCGAGGGCGAGCAGCAAAGGAGGGTTGTCGAATTCAAATGCTTCTGCCCGGTCGTGGTTGCCTGTATCAAGACGGGCACTTTTGGCCGAGCGACTATCACCCGCTGTATCAACTTGCGGATGCAGAAAAAACCCAAGATTCAAAAAATCCAACGTTTACGCAAGTATGACGGCTCGGAATGGCAACGCAAATGCCTCAGATGGGCACTCGATCATCAGGCGCAGCTTGAAAGCGCTTGTGCCGATTTCCCGGAAGAGTTGGAAGACAGACAGATGGACATTTGGGAGGCGTTTTTCACAATTGCGAAGGTTGTGGGCGGTGATTGGCCCGAACGTGTCCGCAGCGCGGCCTTAGTCCTGTGCGGTGCTGGTATCTATAATGAGGTCGAGGATAGCGGAGTGTCCATCCTGCGATGGTTCAAGAGCTATTTCGAGGAACTGGACACCGACCGGGTGACTTCAAAGGCAATTTGCCAATGGCTGAATGAGCGCCCTGACGCCGGATTTCGGGACTGGCGAGAGGGAAAGGGCATAGACGAGAGGGCGCTATCAAAGGCCCTTCGCCCGTTCGAGATTCAGCCTCAAAACATCGCCATAGGCCCGCAGAGGCCAAAAGGCTATCTCCGCGAATGGTTCAAGGACGCCTGGGAAGCATACGTGTCCGATGACAACGCCACTTCTGACCGCTACTCCGCTACAGACCCGGAAAACGCGAGCCGGAATGAAGTTTTTGCATCCGCTACCGAAGTCCCTAGTAGCGGAGCCGAAAACCTGATTCCAACCCGTCAAAATGGGGACAGTAGCGCAGTAGCGGGTAAAAAGGAGGAACCAGCACCCCTGTTGCTATGATTGCCCCAGAGCTATATGAGGAAGCCGCACGCCGGGGCCTGCACCTTGAACCGCGCGGCGATAAACTGGCTGTAACCCCTGGCGACCGTGTTCCGCCCGATTTCGCAGAAACCCTCCGCCAGCACAAAGCCGAATTGCTCGACTGGCTCAACCGGCCCGCCTGCCCTGGCTGGCAATCTGTCCCGCCCCTTGACCTGTCGCTAAGTCCTGTCCCGCCCCGGCCAACGCCCCACGACAGGGAAACCGTCATTAGCTTCATACTGCGGCAAGGTTGCAACAAACCCGGCTCCTTGACCGCTTGGCTGGTGCGCCGCGAAAACACCTACTACGAAGGCCATGGCAGAAAGTGGGATTGTGCTGTTATCGCCTACGCCGCCGCGCGTGACGCCGCTTGTTGGCAGCTTAACCGCACCGAGCGCGAAGTTTTGGAATTCCTCGCCGCAACGCGGTCAGTGCCGGAATGCTGAGGCAAAGCAGCGCGAGGGTTGGAGGCTCAGGGACAGGGGAAATTATGATCTCGCCATTGGGCGAGCCGTCCGGGCTGGCGATGCCCGAAACCTCAGTGAGGACCGCAATAGCCGACGAGTCAATATACGAACCACCGCCGCCGCCGCTGCCTTCCCCGCCGTTGCCGCCACCGCCAGCGCCACCGCCGCTGTAGCCGCCACCGCCACCACCGAAACCGTAAACTCCGCCCTTGTCTCCGCCACCGCCGCCGCAGCCGAAGCCGCCGCTGCCGTCCAAGCTATAACCGCTGCCGGCCTGCCCGCCAGCCAAGAAGCTACTGCCGCCGCCATAGCCTACTCCGTTTGGGCCACCTGCTGTGAAAAAGCCACCGCCACCACCGCCGCTATAGGTGCCGTCCCCCGCGCCGCCACCGCCAGAGGAGCCACCTGCCCCGCCGTTGCCGCCGCCGCCTCCGCTGGTGCCGATTAAGCCGAGGCCGCCATTGTTTGTGCCGCCAGCACCACCACCACCACCAGCGACTACCAAAGGTGTGCTGCCATTGACAACGAAGCTGCCGCCACCGCCGCCACCGGAGCCGCCCGCAGCGCTACCACCGCAGTTACCGCCCGCGCCGCCAACCAGGATGGTGAGTGTCGTCACCGTTGAAAGGGAAAATTCAGCACCCATCGCGGCCCCAAGGCCGCCGACGCCGGGCACGTGGGCGCTGGTGCCTCCCTGAGCGCCGTAGGCTGTAATGTTGTAAGTGCCGGGACTCAGAGTGATACTCGTCTCAGTCCCGCTAAACTGGAAAATTTGGGCAGAACTGGCAAACACTCCAAACTGCAAGACGACCGCAAGAGATGTGGGTGCTAACGTTGTTTTCATTGGGTTGCGCTGGCGGGTGAAAAACCCTTGTAAGTTTAAGGTTCTCGTTACATGACCCTTCTGTTCGCTAGGCCGCTAACCGTAGAGGATTCTGTCAAGAAACGAGCGCATGGTCAATGCAAATCTGCGCAACGTTGCGCAATGACGTGCAAAATTGCCTTGAAAAAGGTGCTTTACTCCTGTTCAATGATGGTCGGAAAGGATACTACTATGAAAGCGCCCGCTACCTTATCTTGCTTCTCGCTCACTACAGTTTTGGCATTGACGCTGACCGCGCCGGCCAATTGCCAAGCTCAGGTCACCAATGGTTTAACTGCCTACTACCCTCTCGCCAAAGACGGCACAGACGCAAGCGGCCACGGCTTGGATATGACATATAGCAACGTGACTTTTGCGTATAATGCTCCCTGGAACACGAACCCGGCTGCACTCTTTAACGGCACGAATTCCGTTTGCGTGGGCCAACCTCTCATTAGCACACTGACAAACTGGAGTTGGTCGGCTTGGTTATATCCAATCCAGCCGCCAGAATTCTCGGTGATCTACGCTGAGGGCCTAACCGGCGGGAGTGTGTTTGAAATCAATCTTCAGGATGGCATCCTCCACATCGGAACTGCGAATGGGAGTTGGATAGATAATTCCGCTCCGATCACTCTCAATCAATGGGGTCACGTCGTCTTCACGATGGTAAACGCGGGCTTTCGCAGTGGAAACCTGGCCATGTTTCTCAATGGCTCACTGGTTAAGATATTCGGAGCACAACAGGTCAGCCCCCAGCCTTCTATGTCAGCCCTCGGTAATGGTTGGAGAAACTCATCCTTGACCTTCACAAATGCTCCCTACGATGGCGGCATCAACAACCTCCGCTTCTACAACCGCGCCCTTTCTGCAATAGAGGTTCAGCAACTCTACGCATTCGAGGCAGCGCCCCGCATCCTCACTCAACCGCAAGGGCAGGTCGGCTACTGGGGCATGAATGCTTCATTCCAAGTCAGAGCGGGCAGTCCGTTGCCGGTTACTTATCAATGGGCAAAAGACTCTTTTCCAATTCCTTGGGCAACGAATTCCACTTTCACGCTAACCAACCTCAATTTCTCTGATGCTGGCAATTATTCAGTATCCATCAGCAACGCAGTTGCAGGCGTCACAAGCGTGGATGCATCCCTTATAGTAAATCCGGCAGGCGTAACTCTTGGCCTATATCCCGGCCTCACCATTCAAGGGGTTGTTGGTCGAACCTACGGGATTGAATTCACTACAAGCGTGAGCAACTCGAATCAGTGGACAACCCTAACGACCATGACCCTGACCAATCCGGTTGAATTGTTTACGGACACCAACGCTGACGCGAGCCTTCCTAGCAACCCGCAACGCTTCTACCGTGTAGTGCCAATTCCCTGACTCACGCCTCCGGCGCTGGCGACGGGGCATGGTTGGGTTTGGCCAAGCAAGCGGCAATTTCCGCTATCGTTGGCCCACGACGCTCGGAAACGGGCTTGTGCTGCGGCTTCATGCGCCCCGGCTCCGGCACATTGAGTAACTTCCGCTCACGATCAAAAAGCGCATCAAGGGCCTTCACCAGTTGCGCCCGATCTCGCGGGTGAAGCGTCCCGCGTCCGCATTTCGGGCAGGGCGGCCCACCATCAGAAGCGTTCAGAACCGCCCGCGTCTCGTTTATCTGTTCTCGCACGATGACAAGCTGCTTGTTCATCGCGTGCTGCGCGCGTGTGTCAGACGTAGATTCAGAGCCGTTGTTGGCGTGGCATGGCGCGGTTCTGGCGCGGTGCGGGAGCTGGTTCGTGGCGCGGAGCATGGCGAGCTTGGCGTTACCCTCGCGGGAAGCCGCCAGCGCGGTTTCGCGGGTGAATGGCCGACCGGGACCAGGCATATAGCGCACTCTCTCACGATCATATCGTTGGTGCAATAGCGAAGGAGCGCGGCAACAACGTTTGAACGGCAACTTTTCAGAGACTTGGAACTAACGCGATGCGTGTCAGTTGGTATTGCAAAAATCCAAGTGCGTAAAAAACCGGAGTCCCACCGGCCACTTATCCTTTGAATCCGCCCCCCTACACCCGCACACCGCCGCTACCTTCATCCCCGACGAAAGGAGACTTCCTAACCGCCTCGCGGGCTACTTGCCCGTCCCGGCTCGACTGGCCGTGCGGCGCTGCCCTCCGCCCGGTTGCCCCCTCTCGCAGCCGGAGCGCCCCGCCGTGTGGGCCACTTGGCCTACAGCGTGGTTGATCGAGCGCCCGGCAGTCTGGCATGGCCCGGCGCGTCCTGGGGACTGCTGACACAACCGGACACAGAAAACGCCCAAAGTCCAGCAGACACATTTCTGACACACGACACAAACTGACACAGCTTTTTCTTCCCACAATTGCACCAAAATGCAAAATATCGCTTGCATTTACCGAAGCAATCGCGTATTAGGAGGACATGGTAAGTGCAACGAAAGGCAACTATGAGCAATGAAGAAAAGACCGTAAATCATGGTTCAAATCCATGTCGGGCAGCCACTTTTCGGATTGAAAATGCGGGCGCAGCATGGCCGAGGTAATAGACGGATTTTTAAGGTCGGTTGTCACGGTTAAGAGAATCCCGCTCAAGCAAGCGATAGAGCAGTTTATCAGCTTGCGCAAGAGCAAAACCGGTGCGAGCTAAGGGGGCAGTCCGCGAATGAGCTTCGATCACTGGCAAAGCACTTCAGGAAGGTGTCTTTGAGCTGCGGATGGATTTCGGGCCGGGCTACCGCGTCTATTACGGGCGCGATGGCCGCAACATGATCCTCCTGCTTGGCGGTGGGAGCAAACGGCGGCAGAACGCCGATATTGCTGCGGCAGTTACGCGATGGAAGCGATACAAACAAACGAAAAGATGAAAATAACCACACGACCTTACAACGACATGATCATAGCGCGAATCAAGCGCGACCGTGAATTTGCGCGGCTGTTCTATGCCGGCGCCGTTGAAATGCTTTTGGAGGGCGATACTGCCGGGGCGCTCTCGCGGCTGCGCGACCTGGTCAATGCCGAGATCAGTTTCAAAGAACTGGCCCGGCAAACGGGCCTTGGCGAAAAGAGCCTGCATCGGATGCTCAATCGCAACGGGAACCCCACCGCGCATAATCTGAGCACCATTCTGCGGAGCATCGCGGAAGATTTGAAAATCAAACCCCGCGTCGAAGTGGCCACTTGCGGTTGAATCTCTCCCCTTACGGAGGCTTGCCATCTCACCGGAGTGGGCCGAGAGCGTCTTTCCGATGGCTACAAGCGCTTTGTTACAAAATGGTGCGCGGGGCAGGCCTTCAGCGCTCCTTAATGGATTTTAATCTTCCGTTCAGGACATTTTAATAAGCGGCGATTATGTTTGGGGCAGTCGCATGCGTTTGTTGCTCGTAGAGGACGAGAAGAAAGTGGCCGATTTCGTCGCGCGCGGTTTGCGCGCGGAGCGGCTGGCGGTGGATGTGGCTTATGACGGCAACGCGGGCTGGGACCTGGCCTCGAAAGTGGATTACGACCTGATCATTCTGGATTTGATGCTTCCAGGCATGAGCGGCACGGAGGTGCTGCGCCGTCTGCGGCGTCATGGGCGCAATGCCGCGACTTTGATACTCACGGCGCGCGACGCGACGGCCGATAAAGTGGAGAATTTTGACGCCGGGGCGGACGATTACCTGACCAAGCCTTTTGCTTTTGCGGAGTTGCTGGTGCGGGTGAAAGCTCTGCTGCGCCGGCCGCCGGTCAGCCGGAGTCCGGTTTTGCGGATTGCCGATCTGGAACTGGATCGGCAGACGCAGCAGGTTCGGCGTGGGGGCAAACGCATCGAACTGACGGCGAAGGAGTATGGGCTTCTTGAATATCTGGCCTCCCATCCTGGACGCGTCCTTTCGCGCACGATGATTGTGGAACACGTTTGGGATGAGAGTTTCGAGGGGCTGACGAATATCGTGGACGTGTACGTCCGTCACTTGCGCACGAAGGTGGATGACCCGTTTCCTGTGAAACTGATCCAGACAGTGCGAGGGGCGGGGTATTGCCTGACGGAGGCGGCGCAGGAATGAAGGGCACGACTGTAGCAGCCGAGGTAACGAGGCTCAAATTAGGCGCGAGGACGCAGGCGTACAAAAAGATCAGAGCCTCGTTACCTCGGCTGCTACAATGGCTTTTGGAACCGGAACGACGACGGCTCCTCTTTTGCGTTGGCCAGTGGCGCCATTGTTTAGTGAAGCGGCATAAATGCCGCGCTCCTTTCCAGAGATGAACACGCGCTCGCTTAAATTCAAGCTCGTGGGCTGGTATGCAGGTTTGTTGCTGGGTGTATTCGCGATTCTGGCGGTCTCGACGTACTTCGCTTTGCGCGCTTCGCTGGTGGGCTCACTTAGAGAGAGCCAGCTTCGCCGCGCGCGGCAGGTTGCGCAGTTGCTTCGCGAAAACGAGCAGAACCCGGGCCGTGTGGGCCAGGATGTGCAGCAGCGATATGCGCCGGATATCAACGATCGCTTTGTGCGGATCACTACGCGTGAAGGAGCCGTGCTCTATTGTTCGCCCGCGCCTAAGACTCAAAGTTTCGATCCTCTGGCTATGCCGCCGCCAAAATGGCCGAGGGATGAGGAATCCTGGCGCCAAACCCCGCTGCTGGGTGGCCGCGCAATGATCCTGACGGCGCACGCTGTGAGATTGACCGGCGGCCATGAATATCTCATCGAGACCGGCGCGCCGATGGACGAAGTCCAGGCCGATGTGCGTCACTGGGCGATCTTCATGCTGACGATGTTGCCTGTGGTCGGACTCATTGCGCTCGGCGGCGGGTACGGCCTGGTGAGGCGCGCGCTGGCGCCGGTGGACCGCATTGCGAGCACGCTGGAAAGAATCAGCGCCCTGAATCTTAGCGAGCGTCTGCCGTCCTCGCAAACCGGGGACGAGTTGGAGCGCCTGTCAGTGGCCGTGAACCATATGATCGAGCGCCTCGATAGCGCCTTCCAGCAGTCGCGCCGCTTCGTGGCCGATGCTTCGCACGAGTTGCGCACACCCTTGACGGTTCTCAAAGGGGAATTGGAGAGTCTCATTCAGCAGCGCGGGCTGGACACAGAATGTCGCGACCGGCTTGGCAGCGCGCTCGAGGAAGTGGATCGCCTGGCGGGGATTGTCGAGGGTCTGTTTGCTATCTCGCGCCTGGATGCCGGCGAAGCGGCCGCTGAATGGGTGAAATTCGACCTCGGGCAACTGGTCATTGCGACCGCCGATCAAATGGTGCTCTTGGCCGAAGACAAACAGATCCGCGTCACAAGCTCAGGCGACCTGGGGGTATGGGTCGAGGGTGACCGGGCGCGCATGAAACAAGTTGTTGTCAATCTGCTGGACAATGCAATCAAGTACACGCCGGCAGGAGGAACCGTGAAACTGCAGGTTAGCTCTGAGGACAGCAAAGCTGTTCTGGAAGTGGCCGATTCGGGAGTTGGCATTGCAGCGGAGGTTTTGCCCAAAGTGTTCGACCGTTTCTTCCGGGTGGACCAAACGCGCTCGCGCGAGGGCGGGGGTGCCGGGTTAGGACTCTCGATCGTAAAGGCGATCTGCGCGGCTCATCATGGCCAGGTGCAAGCCACCAGCACGCCTGGTCAAGGAAGCCGTTTTCGAGTGGAGTTGCCGCTGGTCTCATCCAATTCAAATTCGTCAAAAGCCCTGCAAAATCATGAGCAGCGAAAATTTCAACTCGGTTGAGACGAATGCGACGGGGCAGACGCTGGGGGGTGGGGATGGTACGTCCGCGCAACAGAGCCGTCCGGCTGAGCGGGATGAGGGAGCGTCCAATTCCGATGCAGGGACCCATCTGGTTCATTCGCAGAGTCTGCCGGATGAGGGAGCGTCCAGTCCCGTTCAATGCGGGGACAAGGCTGTCCCCGCCCCATTCCCTTGGCGTCTGGTCGTTCTGTGCGTTATCGCCCTTTGCGCAATTCCGCTTTGGCTCATCCTGAGGGCCCGCGGTGCTGGGGAGGCGATTGCCGGTTCTTCTGCGTCACCACCATCCGTCGCCGTAACGCCCGTCTTACGCCAGGACCTTTATAACGAGGAGAACATTCCCGCCGAATTCAGGCCGTATCAGGAAGTGGAACTCCACGCGAAAGTCTCGGGTTACGTGCGCGAGATCAAGGTGGATTTCGGCGACCGTGTCAAGGCGGGGCAACTTCTGGCGACACTCGAAGTTCCCGAATTGCTCGATCAACTTCATAACGCTGTGGCAGTCCAACAGAAAGCCGAGGCGGATTACCGGGCTGCCCATCTTAATTACACGCGGCTTCTCGGCGTGGCCACCAACAACCCCAACCTTGTTGCTCAACAGGACCTGGATACGGCTCTGGCGAGGGATGCTACCGCCGATGCTGCCATCGCTGCCGCCAAAGCCGACGCCGAAAAGTTCCAGACCCTGGTCGGCTACACGCGAATTACCGCTCCTTTCGATGGCGTTATCACGCATCGCTACGTGGACACAGGCACGCTCGTCCAGGCCGGCACGACCTCGGACACTCAAACGCTCCCCATCGTGCGGCTCTCGGACAATTACCGTCTGCGTCTGGATTTTCCCGTCTCGGTAAAATACGTCAAAGACGTGCGCGTGGGGGCGAAAGCCGATGTGCGTGTGGACTCGCTCGGCGGCAAAACGTTCTCAGGGGCCATCACCCGCGCCACACAAAGGGTTAACGGTGAGACGCGAACCATGACTGCTGAAATGGAGGTGGCCAACCCAGACCTCGAGATCGTGCCGGGCATGTACGCCCGGCTGGATTTCAAAGTTCAATCGCGTCCAAACGCTTTGAGCATCCCGATTGAAGCCGTGTCGGTGACCGATTCTGCCCGCGATCCGCGCGCTTCAACTGAATTGAGGAAAGGCGCCGTGTTCGTGATAAACAAGAACAATGAACTCGAAGAGCGTGAAGTCACGCTCGGGCTCGAAACCCCCACGCGGTATGAGGTCGTGTCCGGTTTGCAGGAAGGAGATCTCGTGATGGTGGGCGACCGGCTTCGGTTCCACTCTGGACAAAAGGTGACGCCTGTGAAGACGGCGCCGCTGGCTAATAACTAAAGCCATGACCGGTTCCAAACCTACCCTTGCGCTGTCGGCCGAGCACATCGAGGCATTACGCCGCCTGGACGCCTGCACGCTGGCGAACGCGATCGAAACGTTTCACGAACGTCTGCGCAACGAGGGCTTCGTGGATAGCTCGGTCCGCTGCCTCTTTCCGCAGCTCCATGCTATGGTGGGTTACGCAGCCACCATCAAAATCCGAGGTTCGGCCCCTCCCACGGCTGATGGCGGCTACGCGCCGCGCACCGATTGGTGGGATTACATCGAGTCACTACCCGCCCCGCGCGTAGTGGTGGTTCAGGATGCCTCCAGTCGTCCGGGCCTGGGATCACTCGTGGGCGCCGTCCACATGAATATACTCAGGGCGCTTCATTGTGTTGGGGTAGTTACTGACGGGGCGGTCCGTGACATCCCTGCCGCCCAAAGCGCCGGGTTCCATTATTTCGCCGGCTGCGTTTCGGTTTCGCACGCCTACACGCACATCGTTGAAATGGGCAAGCAGGTTGAGATTGGCGGGTTGAAAGTTCAATCCGGCGACTTGCTGCACGGCGATCTGCACGGTGTCCAAAGCATACCGCTGGATATCGCGGCAGAAATTCCTTCAAGGGCCGCTCGAATCGCCGCCAGGGAACAAGCCATTATCGCCTTCTGCCGCTCGCCCGACTTCTCTCTGGGTAAGCTCCGCGAGATGGTTGAGAACGACAGATTTTAAACCGCTAATAAACGCTAATGAACGCTAATAAACGCGCATACAAAGGCGTGAGAAACCGCCAACGTGCTTCAACCTCACGCATCACGTTTCACGTTATACGCATCACGCATCATTCCATCATTCCACGATTCCTTTATTCCGTTTTAACCATTTAACTTATTTAACTCATTTAACTCTTTTCATCCGTGTCTCGTTTCTCGCTGCGCTACCCCTACCTGATCGTAGTTATCTGCCTCGTCGTGTGCGTGGTGGGGGTGACGAGCCTCGTGCGGATGCCGGTGGACCTGTTCCCTGCCATCAGGATCCCCGTCGTAGTTGTGGCCACTTTTTACTCGGGCATGGCCCCGGAACAGATTGAAAATGACATCACCGGCCAGTTCGAGCGGATGTTCACCCTGGCATCTGGAATGGACCACATGGAATCACGCTCACTTACTGGCGTGAGTCTCATCAAGGTCTATTTTCAGCCGGGTTCGGACCCTGATGCAGACGCCACCAGCGTCGCCAACCTGGCCATGGCCAGCTTGCGCTACCTGCCTCAAGGCACGCTCCCGCCGATCGTGATGAAATTCGATGCCTCCAGCCTGCCGGTTTGCCTGGTCACGCTCAAGGGCGAGGGCCTGACCGAGGCGCAATTGCGGGCGTTGGGCCAGTTCACCGTCCGCAACCAAATGGGTGGCATCCGTGGCGCCTCAGTCCCGCCGCCATTTGGCGGACGTTATCGTCAGATCATGGTCTATGTTGACCCGCTCAAACTCGAAGCCCATCAGTTAAGCGTGATGGACGTTGTGCGCACGGTTAACGAGGCGAATCTGATCCTGCCTGCGGGCGATGTGAAACTGGGCCCCTTCGATTACAACATCTATGCGAACAACCAGATCAATGCTATGAAAGATATTGATCTGGTTCCTTTGAAGACCGTCGGCGAGGCCTCGGTGCTGGTGGGCGACGTCGGCAAAGCCCAGGACGCTTCCCAGATTCAATTCAATAAGGTGCGCATCAATAGCCAGCCCTCGGTTTATATCCCGGTTCTCAAGCAGGGCGGTGACGCCAACACGATCGAGGTGGTCAATGGCGTCAGAGATAAGCTCTCGCACCTGCTGGACGTCCCCGGGCAACTGATCAAAGAGGTGGTGTTCGATCAGTCCGTGTTCGTGCGGACGGCCATCGAGACGCTGCTGCACGAGGGGGCCATTGGCCTGGTGCTGACCGGTTTGATGATCCTGATTTTCCTGGGCAGCATGCGCGCCACCGTGGCGGTGTTCCTCTCCATCCCGCTATCGGCCCTGGCTGCGTTCATCGCCCTTGGTCTGGGTGGCAGCACGGTCAACGCCATGATTCTTGGCGGACTGGCTCTGGCTTTCTCGCGCTTGATTGATAACTCAGTGGTCGTGTTGGAAAATATTTTTCGTCACCTCGAGATGGGTGAACCGCCGGAGGTGGCGGCAGAACGGGGCGGCCAGGAAGTGGCTTTGCCGGTGCTGGCTGCAACCCTCACCACGGTCTTAGTCTTTTTCCCGGTGACGTTTCTCTACGGTGTCAGCCGGTTCCTCTTTTCGGCGCTGGCGCTCGCCGTGGTGTTATCTCTTTTTGCCTCCTACTTCGTGGCCATGACTGTCGTGCCTCTCTTCTGCGCCAAACTCATCCGCGCCCACGGCGGACATTCTGGTCCGCAGCAAGCCACCAAAGCACCGGCGCTGGCAGATCTGTCTGGCGGCATCTTCTCATTTTCACGTTTCACGTTTCACGTTTCACGTTTCAACACTTGGTTCAACTCGAAGTTCCATCACATGTTGGATCGATACGAAGGCGCCCTGAAAGTTTCGCTGGTGCGCCCTGCCCTGACGGTTATCGGGATCACGGGGTTTTTCCTTGTCAGCCTGGCACTGTTCCCGTTCATCGGCCGAGCCTACTTTCCACGCACGGACCCATCGCAGTTCGTGATCAGCGCCAAAGCCCCTTCGGGCACGCGGCTGGAATTGACGGAGAACCTCGTTGGGAATGTGGAGGACCTCGTCCGGAAAGTCGTGCCGGAGAAAGACCTTAAAATCATCGTTTCGAATATCGGCACCACGCCCGGGTTTAATTCAATTCTGAACCCGAATTCCTGCCCCAGCACCGCGACCATTCAAGTGGGTCTCAACGAGGGCCATGGCTTCAGCAGCTTTGCCTACATGAACCTGGTGCGCGAACGGCTCCGGGCTGAACTGCCGCAGGTCAGCGCCTATTTCCAAACTGGCGGCCTGGTGGACGCCATTCTCAACCAGGGCCTGCCTGCGCCGTTGGACATTCAGATCAGCGGCAAAGACCTGCGAAGCGACCACGCCATCGCCGCCAGGATCGCCGAAAAAGTCCGGGCGCTGCCGGGGGTGAGCGACGTGCTTGTGCCCCAGGACGTGGACTATCCCGCACTGAAGATTGATATAGATCGGGAGCGGGCCAGCGAGTTGGGCCTGAGCACTAAGGAGATTGTGGACAGTCTCATCACTGCCTTGACCTCCAACGGCATGATCGCGCCTAGCTACTGGATTGATCCTAACACTGGTGATCCCTTCCTGCTCACCGTTCAGTATCCCGAGAATTATGTGAAAAGCCTGGGCGATCTGGGAAACATGCCTCTTCGCTGCTCGCACCTGAAACATCCCACGCGGCTCGATTCGGTGGTCCGCATCTCGCACGTGCCGGCGCCCACAGAAGTGGACCACTACAAGATTCGACGGACTGTGGATGTCTATGTAATGCCCTCTGGCGAGGACCTCAGCAGGGTGTACCGCGGCGTGCAGGAGATCCTGGCGCAAACTCAGAAGCCGGCAAACACCGAAATTGATGTCCGCGGCTCCGTTCGGGCCATGCACGAATCCTTCAAGAGCTTCAGTTTGGGACTAATTCTCTCGACAGTGCTCGTTTATTTGATTTTGGTCGCGCAATTCAAGTCGTTCCTTGATCCGTTCCTGATCCTGCTGGCGGTGCCGACAGGTCTGACCGGCGTGCTGTTGATTCTTGCCGCCACCGGCACAACTCTCAACGTGATGTCGCTGATGGGCGTGGTGATGATGGTGGGTATTGTGGTTTCAAACAGCATTCTCATCGTCGAATTCACCAATCGCCTGCGCGCGGAGGGCCGCCCTTTGCTCCAGGCTGTTTCGTTGGCCTGCCGTGTGCGCCTGCGCCCGGTATTGATGACTTCGCTGGCCACGCTAATCGGCCTGTTGCCCATGGCCGCAAAGCTGGGGGCCGGCAGCGAAACCTACGCCCCGCTGGCTCGTGCTATCATCGGCGGCCTTGCGGTTTCTGTAATCCTCACGGTGTTCATCGTGCCGGCGGCGTATTATCTGATTTATCGCCGCAAAGAACTTTCCCATGCCTAGCAAATCAAAGGAAAAGCGCCAGAGGACTGGCGCACTCCAAGACGCTTCGCGAGTTTCGACATCGCGGTCAGCATGGCGAAGCTTTTGGACTGGGCTCCCCTTTGTCCCCTGCGCTCCTCATTTAACCCATTTAACTTATTTAACCTATTTAACCCTTTCAGCCGCCACCGCCCTTTCCCAAACAGCAGCCCCGCTCACTCTTCAGGAGGCCCGGGAAACGGCCTTACACAACCACCCAAAAATCACCCAGGCCGATCTTCGCGCTCTTGCCAGCCGCCAGGCAGCAAAACAAGTCCAGGCGGGCTTCTTCCCGAACGTTTCTTTGAACGCCGTCGCTGTAGGCACAGCCGACCTCAATACCCGCCTGGGCGCAGTCGCATCACTGAGCAACCCGAGCATCTTCGAGCGCAACGCCGAAGGTCTCCTGATTTCACAGCTCATTACCGACTTCGGCCACACTTCGCAACTCACCTCCAGCGCGAAACTTCGCGCCCGCGCCCAGACTGACAATGCCCAGGCCGCGCGCGAGCAACTGTTGCTGGCCGTGGACGGCGCGTTCTTCGGCGCGGAACAGGCGCAGGCCGTCACACGCGTTGCGCAAAAAACCGTCAGCACACGCCAAACTTTTCTGGACCAGGTCACCGCTTTGGCCAGCAATCAACTGCGCTCCGAACTGGACGTCAGCTTCGCTCGCGTGAATGTGGAGGAAGCCAGGCTGCTCCTGAGCAAAGCCCAAAACGATCTGCAAGCGTCCTTTGCCCAACTGGCGAACTTGATGGGCCTTTCCACGCCGCCCACAAATTATAATCTCGCCGAAGTCTCCTTGCGCCCGCAAAGCACCAACGATGCTGGGGAATTCATCGGCCTGGCCTTGCGCACACGGCCCGAGGTCCTCAGTCTCCGCCACGAACGCGACGCGGCCATCCAATACGCTCGCGCCCAGCACTCCGCTCGCTACCCGTCCATCTCCGCCCTGGCAGCCGGTGGCCTCATCCCGATTCGGCAGGAACCGCAATTGCCTGACAAATACGCCGCCGCCGGCGTGAGCATGACCATGCCTCTGTTTGCCGGCGGCTACTACACCGCCCGCCAGCGCGAAGCCGAATTACAGGCTGATGCCGCCTCGGAGACCTTGCGCGAACTTGAACTGAATGTCGTTCGCGACGTGCGCGTCGCCTGGCTCAATGCGCAAAATGCCTTCGACCGCCTCCGCATTACCAGCCAACTCCTTGAAAATGCCCGTCAATCTTTCAACCTCGCCCAGATCCGATACAAGAACGGCCTCAGCTCGATTGTCGAATTCAACCAGGCCGAACTGAACCTTGTCTCGGCCGAAATCAACCAGGCTAATACCCAATACGAATATCAAATCCAACGCTCGATCCTCGACTTCCAATCCGGGGCGCTACGATAACTTAGTCGCAAACTTAATCGCAAACTTAGTCGAACCCTTTTAGCTGCCCAATCGCGGGCGTTCGCTCGAAAGGAACCTCCCCATCTATCTGTCCTCAAGCGCTCTGAACACAGCCTCGAACCATTCCTTGTCGCCCATCTCGGGGTCGCCGCCAGAGTCGAATGCGATGGCGTTTTCTTCCGGACTCGGCTCATCGCAGTTGCCGGGAATCCCCTGCAGACGTTGTTGCACAAATCGTCGAGTCGCCCTCGCAGCTTCCTTGGAGCCACAGTAAAGCCATAAAGCGATTTCGGACTGGGCTTTCTTGGCGGGGCGACTCTTTCCGGCTTGGTAGCCAAACCAGCCCAGTTTGTCGCCCTCTGGCTTGACTATTTGCAGGAGGGTTTTGAATTTGGGAAGGTTGGCGTTCGGGATTTTTAGACCGTGCCAGAATTCGTCCCCATCCATATCGATATCGTCCGCGACGGGAGCTCTAGGTAACCGGAGCGCTTGGGAAGCAATGGCCCTCAGAGTTGCGTGCATCTCGTATACGTTTGAAGCAAATTTCGAGTTCATTTTCTTGCTTAGTTGACGCCCTTGTAGTGTGGCTATCCCAAGCTGGCCAAGGGTATCCAGCAGGTCCATCCAGAGCCCGCGAGGTTCG
Source organism: Verrucomicrobiota bacterium (assembly GCA_003176045.1). GTDB lineage: Bacteria > Verrucomicrobiota > Verrucomicrobiia > Limisphaerales > UBA8199 > PSRM01. The sequence continues at coordinate 19,499 of PSRM01000241.1, forward strand.
TGAGTTGCCGGCCACAGATCGCTCCAGGTGCGGCCTCTACACGTGAGCTTTTCGAGCTTTATCTCGACGCTGAGTTCCGGGAATTCTCCGAGTACGACGTAAGTCTTTGAGGGAAATGCGAGGTAGTCCTCCTCGCCCGTAATTAGAGTTCCGTAGCCCTGCTTGCCTAGAAAACTTACATGGGAGGGATCCTGCTTTAGTTCCAGGGGCGCGTCCACTTTGAACTCAATGACGCAAAGGGCAGCGTTGAGCCCGTCTTTTACTGCCAAATCAGAGTGGTCGTGTGGCTGAACTTCGAATTTCGGCGTTAGCTGGTCGGGGGTCCACTTCCAGCCACAGACGCGATCCAGGAAATGCGAGCGAAATGCCAGGTCATGTTTGAGCGTGAGAGCCACCGCCGCGACTGCAAAGACCTCACGTCGGTTTTGGTGAGAGCTGCCCTGTTCGGATTCTCCGTCCCGAACGAACCGACTCCTCTGGTACAGGCAGAAGAGTGAAGGATCCGTGTTCACATTAGCATGTTGAATGGCGGCGTTCGGGGAGTCAAGCATCCGAAAATTGCGCCGGCCTCAAGCGGAGCTGCCGCGGCTTCAGTTCCCGCCGTTGAGTTATTGTAAGCGCTTAAGAAAGGCCAGCATCAGTCAGTCTTTGGCTCACGCATGGCAAGGAATTCGTCCGGAGACAATACCTGGATTTCGCTGCGGGTGTAGTCGGTTTTATTGCGGGTGATTATCGCGCTTATCTCACCTTCTGCCTTGGCGGCGAAGTGTTGAATTGCATCCAGTAGCTTCCCACAGAGTGGAATTTATTGGTACACGACACAAGTTTTCCTGCGTAAACAGCAGTTTCCATCG
>PSRM01000190.1 GCA_003176045.1 Verrucomicrobiota bacterium
TCGGCTACTGTTACTCGGCCATTCGCCTACCTCTCAGACCAGGCCGTCGATGGACCATTCGGTTCGTGGTCTTCGGATTTCCCGGAGAATTGGTACGCCCGGCTGTACGGCCCGACCAACTATGCTTATTCTGGCTACCGGACGTTCAGCCCTAATCTCGGCGATTCTTTCCTTGAGGAATTGCGTCCAGTGAGGGAGAACTCTTTCTACGAGAATTTTGCGTTCAGCGGGGATATTAACTTGAATAGCGGCGCCAGTTTTGATCCCTCCCTCAATATTTATACCCTTTTAAGTCCAACCAACGCGTATAGTGGACCGGGAACAGAGTCGCCGCTGCCCATCTCGCTCACCCAGGCCAATTCCCAGTGGCTTCTTGATCAGGATTTGGACCTTTTCGGAGACCCGGCGTTGGCTGCCGACATTGGACTGTACCTCGACGCCAATACAAATCTCGTGCTAGCCAGCGATGCTCACAACCTCTATGGACTGCGCATCAACTCGGTGATAGTTCCCGCGCTGGACTTTACCCCGCATATTTTGAGCCGAGGCTCCGCCGCGTCCGATTTCTGGGGATCGGGAAACACCTTCATCCAGACCGAGCAGCCCGGCCTCCGAACGGTTGACTACTATTTCGCCAGTCAGATGCCCTTCCTGTACTACGGCTGGAATGGTTCAAATGCTTTCACTGCGCCGTCGCCACCATTGCCTGGCTCGCCAACGTTCAGCACAACCAATGTCTCGCCTTTGCTCATTGCCTCAGTGGGGCAGCGCTTCGCAGTATCTGGCTGGGCGAAAATGGCCATAACGAACGGCTACGCGGACAGGTTTGGCTATGTGGAGCAGTACTTCGACAAGGCCCTCACAATAGAAGGCGGGGGCAACGTAACGACAAATCAGACAGGCATCCTGTCGCCTTATGGCGAATTTTTCCCAACTATTCCCGGACAAGTCGCGCTCGTGACCATGCCAGATATAGACACTGGCCAGCGTGGCACTGGCATCGTCAACGTCATCAAGTTACAGTTAGACGTGAATCATGATGGAACCATGGAGCTGAGCTTCGGGGGGCCGGATAATACTTCGCAAACTCGGCCCTTTATGTTCTGGATCAATAAGGACAACGACGGAACCCAAGTCGGGCAAGACACACCAGTGGCCGGATCCAATGTCGAAGATTTCCGTTACGGAAAGATTCGGTCATGGAGGAATCTTGAGGATTTCGCCAGGCTGTGGGTCTGCGGCTTGCCTAAGCTGCCTACTACTAACGGCTATGCGATTACACTCGCAATCTCGGCGGCAAGCGGCAACCCCACCATCAATCTGTACCCCGTTTTCGGCACAAACAGTGGGACTGGATACTTGACCGATACGAATGTAGCGGCAGCGCAGTTCCATCAGAATTTCCTCAACGGTCAGGTCGCTTTCGACTATTCCCAAAAGCTGTGCATAATAAGTCCAATGAATAAATGGGTACTTCCGGTCAACTCCGATGGAGGACCTCAATATACCAATTTCCTGTTTGAGGGCGCTGGCATCGGAACCGGTCAACTCACGTTAACGATTTCGCAGGTTACCGCGCAGGGTTCAAACGTGGTAGGGCAAACCTCAGCGTGGCTCGATTTGCATAACGTCGAAGATTTTTATGAACGAGGGCGCGGAACCAATGTAACGGCGGGTCTGCCTCCCAGCGACTTGGTTAGTCAGTATGATGTGCTCGCCACCACGAAAGGGTTACCAGATGAAAGTAGCAAGCATGTCATCGTTCACGTACACGGAATCAATATTTCAGAATTTCAGTGGAAGGTGGAGCGCGACACTATTTTCAAACGCCTCTATTGGTCCGGGTATCATGGAAGATTCGCCAGTTTCCGCTGGCCTTGCGCATATCTGCCTTTTGAAAACACGCTGAATCCATTCAACTACAACTTGGGCGAGTTCTATGCTTACAAGTCGGCCACGGCACTGAAGAATTACCTTACCTACCTGAGAAATCGTCCAGACCTCGCTGGTTATAGTCTAGACATTCTTGCTCACAGCCAAGGCAATGTTATCACCAGCGAAGCGATCCATCAAGGCGCAACGTTTGATAACTATATTCTCTCACAAGCCTCCACACCGGCGCATTGTTATGATATGAGCGCTCCGTTTTTGCAGAAGCTGCTCGTTGCAGATACCAACACGCCCACTCCATTTTATACGACCAACGGCGGGTATCACGGTTATTTCGCCAATATTGGCGGTGGGCGGTTGATTGACTTCTTCAACACAAATGATTTTGCACTGGTAAGTGGAACGTACTTTGGGCATCAGGCCAATTGGGAGGCGGATCAGGAAACACAAAAGCCTGAGGATTTTTCTTTTCGGTTCGCGCAGAACTACTCCTATTACCCCACAAGCCACAGAAGCATCGCCGCCGATTTTGTTGGCTTTGGTTTTCGAGACGTGACAGACCCGCACGAAATCATGTCAATGGTCGCTCGCTCAAGGAGTCGGGCAGCTGGTGCGCAGCCTGGACTGGGAGGGCCTATCAGTGGCTCGGTGGACTTGAGGGCCTCATTCGGGTTTGACATTTCACGGGACGAGCACAGTGCGCAAATCACAAGGCCTATTCAGACCGTCTGGAAGTATTACAACCGAGTGCTTGTGGAACTCGGCCTTCAACCCAGCCTGCAACCGTGAAAAGATCATTAGCAGTGATCGCGTTTTTGTTGGGAGCTGTGCTTATTCTTCTCTGGGCGTTATTGCGTCCTTCTTTACCCGCACGACGAGAATCCTTAAACGATTCCGGTCCATTGGCCGCTCCTGCAGAAGAAGTCCACTTGGAAAAGCGACCGACTCATCTTGAAAAGCAACGCGAGGCACCGCATATAAATCGCGAGGACATCGCGGTTCGGAAGACCATAGCCATGCAGGAGTATGAGCAAAGGCTAGATAGGGCACAGGATGAGTGGCGAACCCCTATTGAGTTTTATGGAAGGGTTGTGGACGAGGTTGGGAACCCGATCCAAGGAGCGCAAATCAAGTTTACCTGTAATGACCTGTCCACGAATGGTACGTCGTCTTACAGCGCGGACAGTGACGGCCAGGGATCATTTTCCATTAGTGGAATTAAGGGAAAATTGCTCACGGCCCGTGTGTCCAAGTCCGGTTATTACACTTCTCGAAGCGACAACGACAGCTTCTATTACGCGGGCCAAGATGTAAACTTTGTGCCGGACGCAAACCGTCCGGTAGTATTTCACCTGCGCAGAAACGGCAAACTAGAACCGCTGATTGCAGTAACTGGCAGTACGTCTATTCCAAGAGATGGAAAACCAGTCGGATTGTCCCTCACCCAAGCCAAGGCCGTCTCTGAGGAGTCTGCGGAGTTGGTGATACAATGTTGGACCGACGATGTCGGTAAGCGCCCAGGACAAAGATTTGACTGGCGGTGCAGACTCACAGTGCCTGGCGGTGGACTCCAAGAGATAACTGAGGAATTTCCATTCTTAGCCCCGGAGACGGGCTACCAGATGTCCACCGAAATCAATATGCGGGCGTCATTGGGAAACGAGTGGCGGGATAAAGCTGCGCGTAGCTACTTTCTGAAATTGGGCAACGGTGACTACGCGAGAATCGAATTCGAAATGATTCCCTACGGCGAGCATTTTGCGTTGCTCCAGAGCTATTTGAACCCAAGCGGTTCCCGCAATCTTGAAAGCGATGTTAATGTCCATTTCACAAGGCTAAGCAAATGAATAGCTAGTGCATTGAGATGCTGCCCGGATTGGTTAGACTTTTAAGCGTTCTTGGGATGGTTGGACATGGTTTTTGGTTTATCGCCTGCCTGAGCGCGTCGGGAATGAGCGACTCTGGGGGAGAGCATGGGTTGGCGCCGGCTTCCGCCCTTATTCCGTTCGTCTATTTTGCATATTGTTTTATCACCAGTTTCCGCTCATTCAAAGGCCGGCTTTTGCTGCCCACAGGAATTCTGGCCCACCTAGTCATAGTTCCATTTTATGTGCGAGCCGTGCGGGATGGCATCGGCATCATTGTGGTCTTGCCGGCAATTTTGGCTCCCTGTTGGTTCCTGATGTGCTTCCGGAAGCAAGAGCCATAGCCACTGTACTTTGGACTGGTACGAGGCGGGCCGTTGGCCCTCAGGGCTGCGCTGCGGGGCGCTTCCGGGCGGGTTTGGAGGTGGGGAGGAGGGGGGTGGTGAGTTGTTCGTAGAGGGCGAAGAGGAATTCGACGCGCTGGCGCTCGGAGGTGAACGGCTGGGAGCGGTAGCAGAGGTCAACGGCGCGATCCAGTTCGGCGTGGGCTTTGACCAGGGCGGGTGGCATGGAGAGCGGGTCGTAGAGGTCGGCGAGGGTGGCGCCGGTGGATCGTCGGCGAACCTCCAGCACATGACGAGTGGCCAACTCCACAGCTTTTCTTTGTGCCGCTGCCGCGTCTGGCCAGGGAAAGTTATTATAGACTATCGAAACCGAGTATTGATAGTCACTCTTCATGCGGCCGCAAATCTGCCGCATCCACCCCATGTGCATGAGTGAGGAGAGTATTCCGAAATGGTAGAGCGATGCGTTCGGCACCACTAGTGCACTTCCGTTCGCAATCACGTCAGGGCTTAAGAAGCCTATTGGTATGTACTTCCTACGCTCGGATGAGACTTTTGGTATCATCAGGTATTGCGATGTTGGTTGCCTGATTTCCCCGAACCTTCCAGGAGTGTCGGCCAGGCTCCTAGTCCTTTCTTTTGGACTTGCTCTGCGAAAATCGCGCACTCTCTGGAGTCTCTCCAGGACTGGAGGACAGGAACGGATGAGGTTCGCAGGCGTGTCGAGAAGCCAGAGACACCAGCGGCCGATGCCGTTGATATACTCCCTCCCGCCTGTAAATGGTTTAATAGACGGCTGCATGGCAGGATACCGCTCAAGAAGGGCAGCCTTTTCTTCGTCCGTGAGAAGCAGGTGGCCATCATCAGTCGCTTCGCTCCCCTTCGTCATTTCGGGTGCGGCTTCGGACACCCGCTCGGACCTGGTGGGAATGGCGATGTTCCTTCCTTCCACGAGGTACGGATTGATATTCGTAACAAGTTGAACAGTTGGCGTCTGTGATTCTGAGTAGTCGAAGAGGGGCCTCTTCTGGCCTGGATCGAGGGCGGCTAAGCCAATAATTACGACATGCACGTGAGCCTTCCCTTTTGCCTCGCTCATCCAAGGAAAAGTACGATGCGCGAAGCAAATGGTCAGGTTGAAGCGTTGGAATAATGGTGGCCAAAGAACTCCGACTTGTTCCCCTTGAGTGATCGAGTTCGTAGAGACGAAGCCAACCTTAATTGTCGTGTTGCGAATGTATTCGGCTGCCCTGCGATACCAGGCCGCCACGTAATCAAGGATGCGATGGCTTTCGGTATCTGCCCAAACCAGGTCAACGTCCGCTCTCTGGTCGGGGTTCTTTTCCTTCGCGCCCACGAAGGGTGGATTGCCGAGAACGAAACTGCACTGTTCAGGCGGAAGGAGTTGCTTCCAATCAGTGCGCAAAGCATTGGCCTGCTGGATGTGAGGGGATTTTTTGAGGGGGAGGCGGACATAGCGCTGGCCGAAGGCTTCGGAGAGGGCGATGTTCATTTGGTGGTCCATGAGCCAGAGGGCGACTTCGGCGATGCGGGCGGGCCATTCGCCGATTTCTATGCCGTAGAACTGGTCCACGTCCACCTTTGAGAGTTTATTGACGTCGAGCGTGAGTTCGCGCTGGGCGCCGTAGAGGAGTTTGAGGAGTTCGAGTTCGAGCTGGCGCAGTTCGCGATAGGTAATGACGAGGAAATTGCCACAGCCGCAGGCGGGGTCGAGGAAGCGGAGATTGGAAAGGCGCTCGTGGAAGCGGCGCAGTTCGGCTTTGTTCTTCCGGATGCGTTCGAATTCGGCGCGGAGGTCGTCGAGGAACAGGGAGCGGATGACTTTCAGGATGTCGCGTTCGCTAGTGTAATGCCCGCCGGTCTGGCGTCGTTCGCGGGGCTCCATGACGGCCTGGAAGAGGGAGCCGAAAATGGCGGGCGAGATGGCGGACCAATCGAACCGGGTGCAGGCGAGCAGCGCGTTGCGCATGTCGCGATTGAACTCTGGGATTTCGAGGTCGTGCTCGCGAAAGAGGTCGCCATTGACGTAAGGGAATGAGGCGAGGGTTTCATCGAGGTTTTTCTGGCGGGTTTCCTCCGGAGTGTCGAGGACGCGAAAGAAATGGGTGAGATGCAGGCCGAGGTCTGAGCCGTCCTCGGCAGTGCGGTTGAGGACGTAGAGGCGGAAGGCTTCGCGATCGAAGAGGCCGGTATCCTCGGCGAAGAGGCAGAAGAGGATGCGGACGAGGAGGCGTTCGAGTTGGTGGCCCTGGTAGCCGCCGGCTTCGAGGGTATCGTGGAGGTGGCCCATGATCTCGGTGGCTTTGAGATTGATGGGGTCCTGGTCTTCGAAGCGGTGCTGTTTGTAGCCGGGGATGAAAGCGAAGGCGTGAATGTGCTTGTGGAGATCGGCAAGCGGGAACTCGACGGAGCGCACGCGGCGGCCCTGGAAGAGGGGCAGGTCGTTTTCGTCTTCGGGTTCGAGGTCGTGGAGAGCGATGCGGGCGAAATCGGAGACGATGACGTATTGGGGGACTTCGTCGGCGCGGCCTTCGTTGATGAGGTCCTGGATGTATTCGAAGGCCTGGGATTCGGCTTTGCCGAGTTTTTGGCCGCGGCTCTTGTGCTCGACGAGGAGCGTGCGTTTCCAGAACAGGTCAATGTGGCCGTATTTGCCGGAGAGCTGGCGAACTGGCTCCTCGAAGCTGGCTACGACGCGGCGGCGGATGCCGAAGACATCGAAGAACTCGTTCCAGAAGGTCTGCTTTTCGGCGGCCTCGCTGGTGGCGCCGGCCCAATCGTGGGCGAAGCGAATGGCGTTATGGCGGATTTCGTTCCATGAAATCGGCATGGGGAGGGTTTAGCGGTTTTGAGGAGGAGGGGGAAGGAAAAAGGGAGAGGGGTTACAGGTGTCAGGTGTCAGGTATCAGGTTTCACGTGCCGAGTGGGGCGCTGGCTCGCTGGCGCTCGCCCACGCTTGGGAGTAGGAATGAGAAAGGCGAATGGCAAACAAGGTTGTGTCAGGTGTCACGTGTCAGGTGTCAGGTGTCAGGTGTCAGGTGTCAAGTGTCACGTGTCAGGTGTCAGGTGTGAGGCGCCTGGCGGGGCGCTGTCTGGCTGGCGCTCGCCGACGCTCGGGAGTAGGAATGAGAAAGGCGAATGGCATAAGGGAAGGGACGGCAGGGACGAGAGGGATGAGTAGTGGGGATTTAAGATTTCAGGATTTCAGATTTTAGAGCAAATTAAACGTTTAACCATTTCCACAATGAGATTGACACTCTGCTATGGAATCTGGTAAGAGAAGAGCAAATGGCCCCGCACTTTGCGACGTTTAGCGTTCGAATCCGTTAATTCCCCCAATGTTGTTATGAAAAGATTCCTGATCCCCTTAATCGCTCTCCGCCTGGCTTCCGCTCAGGCCGGGAACTTTACGCCCGGCAACGTGGCAGTAGTGCAAGCGGCTGGCGCGTCAACCAGCGGCAACACCGGCTCGTTGCTCGAGATCCCGGCGGCCGGCGGGGCGCCGGTGCAAAGCATTGCGCTTAATGGTCTTGTCTTCGGCAGCAGCCTGACGCTGGTCCACGGGATGTCGTTGTCGGCCGATGGCGCATTGGTAGTCATTCCGGGGTACGCAACCACTATCGCCAATATCGAAACTTCAACCTCGGCGAACGATAATCGGGTGATAGGAACTGTGAGGTGGGACGGCACGTTTGCGCGGCCAATCGTCAACTCGGCGGCCGTGAGCGGGGCATCGCCTCGAGGGGCGGCGTCGGATGGGTTCACCAACTACTGGTTCACGTTCACGTCGGGCATGCGTTTTGTGACTCCCTCAGGCCCGACGGTGAGCACCACGGTCAATGGGACGGGCAGCCGCTGCTGCGCGATTTTTAATGGGCAGCTTTACGCGTCCATCAGCAGCGCAGTGGACAGTGTCAGCCCGAATTATCCGACCGGCGCGGCCACTTACGTCGGATACATCTCAGGCGGAACGGCCAACAACGAAAGCTTTGCGATACCACCCGGGCCAACCACCGGTTCAATTGCCTACATCGGCAATTACGGCACGACTGCCGCGATCTACGCGTTCGTCTGGAACGGGTCGAGCTGGAACGCGCCTTACCTGCTGACAGTCACCGGGATTGGTTTCCCGCAGCATATCGCCGTTGACTATGGCCAGACGCCGCCGGTCATTTATTTCACGACCACCTCGGGCGTTAACAATAGTCTCTACAAGGTCACTGACCCCGGAAGCAGCCAAACTGTGACCCCCACCATCCTCTATACCGCGACAGGCGGCGCGATCCTGCGCGGGGTGACGATGGCCCCGACCCAACCGGCCCTGCCGGTCATCAGCAGCGCGCCGGCGAGCGCAACGGTGAATCCGGGCGCCACCACGAATTTCACCGTGGCCGCTACCGGCGCAAACCCCGTCGGATATAGCTGGAAGGCCAACTACGGCTCGGGAAAGATCGCGCTGACAAATGGCCCGACCGGACACGGCTCGTCGAGCATCAGCGGGGCCGACACGACGACGCTCACCATCGCCAACATCGCGGCTGGGGATTTGGGCAGCTATTATGCGGAGGCTTCAAACAACGGCGGGACGAATGAAAGCACGCCGGGGGCCATTCTGGCGTTCTATCCATCGTGCCTGACCACCACGCTGGCGAATACGACTAATGCGGCAGGTTCAACGGCGCAATTTTCAGTAGCATCGGGTGTGCTGGGCTGCCAGCCGCCATTGAGCTACCAGTGGTTCTATAATGGCAGCTTGACCCCGCTCGCCGATGGACCTGGCCCCTCGGGGACTTCGACCCTCGCCGGCTCGACCACTGCCACATTGACCATTTCAGGTGTTCAGGATGGAGACGCGGGAGGGTCGGTGGGTGGCCCTGGGACAGCGGGGAGCGTGGGGACTTACACGGTGACCGTTACGGATGGCAACAGCACGCCAAACACATCCTCGGCCACTCTCACGGTTTTGGACGGCCCAAACATCACGACCGAGCCCGCCAGCGCCAATAAATCGGCGGGCCAAAATGCGTCGTTTACGGTCGCGGCAACGGGCGGTTCACTGGCCTATCAATGGTACAAAAACACCACGACGGCTTTAAGCGACGGCCCGTCTGGAACAGGCTCGACTATTTCCGGCTCCCGGCTCGCCACGCTGAGTATCAATAACGTGCAGGATGGCGATCAGGCCAGCTACACAGTGATCGTGACCAATTTGGCGGGCACGGCCACCAGTTCTCCTCCCGCCACTCTCACCGTTGGTCATGCTCCTTCGATAACGACACAGCCTTCCAATGTGATCACCAACGTCGGCTCAAACGCCGTCTTCTCGGTGGTCGCCACCGGCACCGCCCCGCTCACTTATGTCTGGAAACACAACGGAACTACGCTCGCCAATGACGGGGTCCACATCTTCGGCGCGGACACGGCTACTTTGACGATTGTTAATGTGCAGACCAGCGATGCGATTAGTTACACCGTCGTCATAAGCGGTCCGTACACCCCAGCGGCAACCAGCGCGACGGCTTTCCTGACTGTGGTCACGGCAGATTGCCGTCCCAACACTGTTACCGGGCAAATCCTTTACGATTCTATCAATTATCCGCAGGGTCCTTATCCCGCGTCGGGAACTTACAGTTGGGACCACATTTCGAGTGTGTGCAACCAGGATACAGGCGAACGCGCTTATTGGTATAACGCATCCGGAGCTTTGAATGCCCAGGTGACGGCCAATGATCTCGTCAATTATGCGACTATCAATCGCATCCCGCCGGGCGAGTATCCCTGGCCGGGGATTGACTGCGGAAGCGCGAACATGTGGTACTGGAGCAGCGCCCCAAATAACAACCATTTGCACTTTGGCGGGGTGAACCAAAGCGCCGGGGCCGCTTACTTTTCCTGCCTGCTGCACGTGGACCAGGGCGCTACGCTCAACGGGGGCTTTTTCGATTGCATCGGCGGGCTCACCGGCGATACGACAACTGATGGTTGGAATTACAAGCTTTGCACGCAAACCGACGGCTCGGGCGGCGATGGTTACTATCTGGGCGTGTTCAAGGGCGGTGGCGCAATCATCAGCTCCGGGTCGATAAATGGGCAGTGGGCATACGGCAAGCATCTGGGGCGTGGGCAATTGCATTTAATCGTGGGCTGTTACCAGTTCAATTCGGGCACAAACCTCGTGGGCGGCAGCATCACCAATGACGATGTCGTGTCACTTTGGATTGATCCCGACCGCACAACTTTTGGCGCTTCAGAGGGCAGCAGACCAGCGCCGGACGCCGGCGGGATGGTCACCAACTGGAACGCCAACGCGCCGATCATCGAGTTCGGCCTGCGCGGCACGGTTCCCCCCAGCTCCAAACGCATCACCGATCTGCGCATCGGCAAAACCTGGGCCTCGGTTACCAAACCTTATTATCCGAAAGAGCTGATCACATCGGCCTCAGGGAACGTGGGCGTGTCCTGGCCAGCGAAGGATTCGCCTTACGACGCTGCGAATGCGGTTAGAAGAGGCTATTTGCTCCAGACGTCCACCAATTTCGTGGACTGGATCTACGACAACACTACGCCGGTCACGGATCCAAGCGGAGTGACAAACACGGTCACGGAAAGCATGGGCCCCGGCGGCCTCTTTTATCGCCTGATAGAGCCGCCAAGATAGGGGAACGTGAAACGTGAAACGTGAAACGTGAAATGTGAAATGTGAACGCGTAACGCCTTCACGCTGATCGAATTGCTGGTCGTTTCCCTGAAAAAGTCGGTGGGGATTGTAGCTGCAGAACTGAGGGCGGCTTTGTAAAACGAAAGCGGTCCCGATTGCTATCGGGACACTCCAAATGCTTCGCGACATCGCCCGCACCAGGCTTACGTTTCACGTTTCACGTTTCACGTTTCACCAGCCTCAACCTGGCCACCAGCAGTCCCGCCATTGCTTCGACCCGCAAATCATAGGCGCCCACGATCAGCACGTCTCCGGCTTTAGGAAAGCCGCCCAAGCGATGGGTAACCCAGCCGCTGACGGTGCTGATGCCCTCCTGGCGCAAGGGTTCGCCGACCAATTCCTCCAATTCGTGCAGAGGGAGCGCGCCATCCAGTTCCCACATGGTTTCGCTCAGCCGCACCAGAAGCGGCTTTTCCTGATCGAATTCGTCCTGAATCTGGCCGACGAGTTCCTCGAGGATATTCTCCAGGGCTACCATGCCGACGGTGGTGCCGTATTCGTCCACCACGATGGCCATGTGGACCCGGCGTTCGAGGCAGAGCTTGAGCAGCTTTTCCAGGTGCGCGGTTTCGGGCACGTACAGGAGTTTGCGAGCGGTGGGCAGCAAATCCGCGCCGTTACGGGCGCGCAGGCGCATGGCATAGAGATCTTTGATGTGAATGACACCGAGCGTCTTGTCCAGGTCGCCCGCTTCACACAGTGGAAAGCGTGAGTAACGCGTGCTCTCGGCCATCGAAAGACACTCGGAAATGCTGGCTTCGGTATCGAGAAACGCTATTTGATGACGCGGTCGCATGACCTCGCGAGCCATTCGCAGACGCAAATCGAGGGCGTTCAGGACGAGATCGCGTCCGTAAGAGATCCCGCCGGCAGATTTCTGCGAAGCAGACAGGAGCAGGCGAAGCTCTTCCTCCGAATGACCGCGGCGGGCATCGCCGATGGGTTGGAAACCTGCCTGGAGCAGCAGCCATTGCGCGGCGCGGCTCAGAAGCCAATTGAACGGAAACAATGCAAGATAGAGCGCGCGCAGGGGATAGGATACCCAAAGGGCAATGGGGACAGGATTCTGGATGGCCATCCATTTTGGCGCCAACTCCCCGGCGCTGATGTGCAAAAAAGTGAGCGCGCTGAACCCAATGGCGAAGGCAATGGAATGTCGCGCCGTCTCGGATTCAACGTGGAACACCCTCAACACCGGAGACAGCAAGGCCAGAAAAACCGGCTCACCCGCCCAGCCAAGCCCAAGGCTGGCCATGGTGATGCCCAGTTGAGTGGCGCTCAGGTAGGAATTCAGGTTGGCAATAATCGAGCGAGCCACCTTCGCGCGGCGATGTCCTTTAGCGACCAGCGTATCCAACTGCGTTTCCCGGATCTTCACCAGCGCAAATTCCGCCGCCACAAAGAAACCGTTGAGCAGCACGAGCGCGAGCAAAAGAAGAAGCTTGCCACCCAGGTTGAGGATATGCTCGAAGGAATGCATTTATGATTTATGATTTATAATTTATGATTTCTTCAATCTGGTGCGGGCTCTGGTAATTGCGCTCTGGACCGGAAACCAAATCATAAATCATAAATCATAAATCATAAATTCCGCTACAAGCTCACTTCTCCAAAAATAACTTTTAGCGCGTCCTGCAACGTCACAAAGCCTATTTCGCTCCGGTCCCGGCCCAGGACGATGGCCAGGCGCTGGCCGCTGCGTTGCATGCGGCGCAACGCCACCTCCAGGCGCAAATCCTCCTCCAGGTAAAGGGCCGGCCTTACAAAATCAGCCACCGGCTTAGCGGGATCGAGATCCTCCTGAAAGAGGATCGGTGTGAGGCTGATAACCCCAACGACGCGTTTTTGGCCATCTCTATTCTCGAGAACCGGCAACCGGGAAACCTTGCGCTCGCGGCACAAGGCCAGTGCCTGTCCGAGGGGCGCCTGGGCCGAAACGTTTGCGGTTTGTTCCAACGGCAACATAATTTGGCGCACCGTGAGCGTTTGCAAATCCAGCACACGGCTGATCATAGTGCGTTCTTCCGAGGTAAAGGCCTGACCTGATTCCTGCATTAACAAACGCAGCTCTTCGCGATTCCCGAACAGATGCCCTGTGAAGGCCTTCCCACCGCTCCAGCGCAGGAGTTGGTCGGAAACCCACTCCGCCAGGGCCACCAATGGCCACAATACCAGGTGTATGCCACGGAACGGCCTGGCCAGGACGAGGCACAGCCTGTTCGGGTAGGCACGGAAAAACATTTTGGGCAGCAAGTCCAAAAATGCGTACAACAGGAACACGATCAACGAGAAAACGATGATGAAGCCAAGTCGCGAACCCTTCAAAACGCCGTAAAGGAGCACAACCGCCCATCCCAGGATGAAGCAGTTGGCAACAGTATTGCCTACCAGGATGGTCCAGAGAAAGTTCTCCGGATTCTCCAGAAACCCGTACAGCACCTGGGCCGATCGCCTTCCGGAGCGGGCCAGCCGACGGATGCGCAGCCGGCTGAGCGCAAACACGCCCGCCTCCATCCCGGAGCACAAAAACGACAGCGCCAGGCAGAGCGTAAACGCGACCCAAATAAGTGCACTCGCTTGCATCACTCGTTTACAAAGAATAACCCACTTCGTCCTTCAGTTTGTCGGACCGAGCGCCGAATCTCGTGAATCGCCCGTTCTAACTGTAGCGCAGATGTCCAATCTGCTGTATCGCAGTGCTTCCAGCCTGCGTACCGGCCGCGCGCCGCTGATCGAACGATCTGCCGATTGGAAATCGGCGACACAGCAGATTGGAAATCTGCGCTACTGGGCATCGGCCCCATCCAAAATAAATGGAGCCACGTTACCTCGGCTGCTACAAAGGATGTCGAGGGCCGCGGCGCGAAGCGCCAGTCCGTTTTAAATCTGAAATCATAAATCATAAATTCATTTTGACCCTGGTCCTCGTTGCTTTTCCAATTCAACAATCAACTCCTTGACGCGCCTTTCATCCGTCGCCTGCGCCGTGAGCTTCAACCCGCGAAAGGAGACAGAGTCGCCAGGATTCGGCACGACCTCCAGCAAGCTCATTAATAGGCCGCCCACCGTTTCGACCTCGGGCACCTCGCCGAGCGCCGGATACTCACGCCGGAAATCGTCCAGGCGCAGCGCGCCATGAACCCGCCACCTGGCCGGGCCGAGTTTCTCGATGACAAAGGCCTCGGATTCGACTTCACCCCGGATCGGGCCGATCATATCGGCGAGAATGTCTTCCATGGTCACAATGCCCGCCGTGCCGCCAAATTCGTCGAGCACGATCGCCAGGCCGCGCTTTTGGCGCTGCAAGCTTTTGAGCAACAGCAGCAGGTTCATCGTTTCAGGCACGAACGACGGCAATGCGATGGCGTCAGCCAAATCAATGTGCGGATCCAGCAGCAAAAGTCGGGTGTTCAGAATCCCAACGATCGTATCGGGTGTTTCGTCATAAAGCGGCAAACGCCGGTGCTTGTATTTTCGAGCGGCGGCGATCATCTCTTCGACGGAAAGATCGTCCGGGATAGCAGCCATCTGGGCGCGGGGCTTCATCACTTCTTTAACCGTGCGCCGATCCAGACCGATGATTTGCAGGATAATTTCCTTCTCCGATTGCGCCAGTGTCCCGTGTTGAAAGGCCATTTCGATGAGCTCCTGGTAATCGGCGTCAGCCAGGCCGGTTGGCGGCTGCGGTGGAGTGGGGACAACGGCTTGGAGAATGGCGGCATTGGCGCGTTGGGCAATCCGGCATAGCGGCAGGCTCACGGCCATCATGAGTTCCATGGGCCGGGCAATTCGCAGCGACCACTGCTCGGGCCGCCTTACGGCCATGGTTTTGGGGAGCACCTCGCAGCCGATAAGGATGAGCGCCAGCAAAGCTGCAATGGTGGTCCCCCAGGGCCAATGGCCCTGAATAGCCATCCACAGCGCCACGGCCAGCATGGCAGCGCTGGCAACGGTATTGCCCAAAGCGATGGCCGCCAGCAAATCATGCGGCTCGGCCAGCAACCGCGTGACACGCTGACCCGCCTCCGGCGCGCGCTCGCTCAATTGGCGCGCCTGCCATTTGCCCAACGAAAAGAGTGAAGTCTCCGCGAGCGAGAAAAAGAAGCTTGCCCCGGCAAAAATCAGGATCACCGCCACAGCGGCTATCGGCGCTGCCCCGGTCACATTTTAGATTTTAGATTTTAGATTGAAAGCAGTCGCCGAGAAGTGCCGAACCGGCCTCATACAAAACTTTGTCGAGAACTTTGTCGAGAACTTCGTCGCGGCCTGGGCGCGGAGCGCGGCTCTGCGCGCGCCAATAACGCGTTTTTCCGGTCAATAAACCGCGCGGACAAGGCTGTCCGCGCTCCCGTTTCGACTAAGTTCTCGATTAAAGTTTGCGATTAAGTTTGCGACTAGGTTAACGACAAAGTTAACGACAAAGTTTAAAGAGCCTACTTGCCCTTCACGTCGTAGCACAACAGGGTATCCTGATCGCGCAGGTAAAGCTTGCCATTCGCGATCACAGGATGCGGCCAGGCCTTCTGCTGGCTGCGGTCCGGTTGCTCGAATCGACCATGCTCCTTGTAACCAGCCGGAGATGCCTCGATCAGCACCATGGTGCCCTTGGCTTCGGAACGCAGGTAAAAACGTCCATCGGCATAGGCAATGGCGCCTTTACCGAGCGCCTCTTTCTCCTGCCATTTGGCTTCGCCGCTCTTGAGTTCCTGGCACGTCCAACCCTTGCCCTCGGAATGGCCGTAAACGTAATCGCCGAGATTAATCACGCCACCATGATGATTCACCATGACTTTGTTTGCATAAACCTCATCAGCCGAGAATTTTTTGTCCGCCGATAAAACCTTGAAGAGATTGCAACCAACACCATATCCGGAAGTGACATAGACAAAATCATTCTTGCAGATCGGGGAGGGGATCACTGCCGTCCGCCCCTTTCGTGGCGCTTTCCACAGAAGCTTTCCATCCGCGGCGGCAACCCCGGCCACACTCTCTGGTGTCATTTGAACATATTGGCGCACTCCACCGAGTTCCGACACAGCCAGGGACGAATAGTGCGGTGCATCGATGAACCCTTTACTGCGCCAAACCCCATCGCCGGTTTTCTGGTCCAGCGCCAAAATCGCGCCGTCGCTGCCACCGGCGGTCACGATGACGTTCTTGCCATCAGCGAGCGGAGACTCCGCATAACCCCAGTATGGCCGCACCCCGCCAAAATCTTTGACCAGGTCTTTGTGCCATACCTCGGTGCCCTTGGCCGCCTTGTAACACGCAAAGTCGCCCCATTGACCGAGCACAAACACCAGATCGCCGCTCACCGTCGGCGTGCCGCGCGGTCCTTCAAACTCGGGAGAGCCCACAGCGCCCACTTTGCCGAGTTTGGTGGACCAAACGATCTTCCCATCCGCCGTGTTCAGCGCGAGAACGAAGCTCGATTCTCTTTTGTCCCCGGCGGTATAAAGCCGATCCCCCACTGCGACCACCGCCGAATATCCATCCCCCAGTCCCTTGGCCTTCCAAACCAGCGGCGGCCCGCTGGCCGGCCAATCCTTGAGCAAACCGGTTTCGGAACACAAATCATTATGCTCCGGCCCCCGCCATTGGGGCCAGTCGGTGGTAGCGGCTGCAGCAACACCGCCCAGGGAAAAGAGAATGGCAGCAATGGCAGGAGTCGTTCGGAATTGGGCAAGGGATATTTGCATAAAAGATACGCAAAGTTTGCTCAGGAGCCGGAAAAACGCAAGCAGGGACCATTTTCGCCAGGACAGCCCGGTGCCGGCGCACCGCTTAGTTAGCGGGCCGCGTACGGACCAGGTTTTAACGCAAAGGCGCAAAGAAGCAGAGGCGCAACCAGAGACCTCAATTCAACGCCACGCCCCTGCGAATATAGGTCGGCACGTCGAGGTCTTCGCCTTTGTGGATGGTGGGCTCGCTTTTGTCGAAACGGCCTTTGGAGACGATTTCGAGAGGCAATTGGCCCTGACGCATTTTGGAAATGGCACGGCGCGTTTTGGGGCGAGAGGCGGCCTGGCGGGTCATGAGCTGGTCCAATTGCGTGGCGCTCAAATCTGGAGCAGGGGGAACGAAACGGGACCCGGGGCGCGATGACGAGGCGCGATCAAGTAATTGCGCATCCAGATCGTCGGATTGCTCTGCGGAGCCGGATGGACGCCGACGACGTTCGCCGTCGTTCAGGGCCGCGATCAAAGTGACGGCCAAACGCTGGTGAAAGGTTTCATCAATGGCCGCGCCAGTGATGACTTGAGCCTCTGAGCATCGAGTGGTGATCTGTTCCATCACGCGATTGACTTCAACCATGGTCATGTCCGGCCCGCCGATAAGGCTGACGAGAAGGGTATCGCAGTCTCCGAGAGCCTGGCCGCCATCGAGCATCGGGTGTGTGAGAAGCTTTTCTACGACGACCTTCGAGCGGTCCTCGCCTGTGGCCTCAGCAACGGCGAAAACGTTCTCGGCGTGGCGGTCCCGCAACAGGCCGCAGAGGTCTGAGAATTGGACTTCGATGAGGCCTTTACGGGCCAATAGGCGCCAGATGCCCCGCACGCCGCCAGCCAGCAACGCGCTGGTGAATCGGAACGCCTCGCCCATGCTGGTGTTTTCGTCTATGAGTTTGAACACTTTTTGACTTGGGAGGCAGACGACGCCATCGGCCGCGGCCTTGAGGGCTTCGAGGCCCTGCTCGGCAACAGCCCGGCGGCGGCTGCCTTCCCAATCAAAGGGCAGTGTTGCAAAGCCGAGGACCAGCGCCCCGCTCTCTTTGGCGATTCTGGCGAGTCCCGGCGCGATCGCTGTGCCGGCGTTGCCGCCCAGGCCAGCCACGATGAACACCAGGTCCGCGCCCGCGCAACGGCTTTTGATCTCGGAAATGTACTCCTCCGCAACGGCGGTAAGATCGGCGGGCAGAGCGGAAAGGGTCGAGGGTCGAGGGTCGGGGGTCGAGGTGGGAGAGTCGAGGGGCGAGGCGATGGGGTCAGTGGCGGAGGCGGGTTGGGAGGCTGGTTTGGGGGCGAGATGGAGTTTTTCGGAGGCGGTGGATGTCGCGAGCGCTTTGGCATCGGTGCTTACGGCGACGAAACCAGCTCCCGGCAAGCCAGCGCCGATGACTTGATCCATCACGTTGAGCCCGGCGCTGCCGATGCCAAAGATTTTGATGGAGACGGTTTCTTTGGCGACGGGCGCGGGTGGCGCGGCGTTGTCGGGGAGTGGATTCATGGATGGGTGGATGGGTGGATTGATGGATTAATGGATTATTGGATTGTTGGCCGATCATTTTCTGCCGTCCCTACGGGACTTGTGACTGTTCGCGGCGTAACCCAACGTTGAAACGCTGGGCTATTGTCTGTCGTCCCTCCGGGACTATTGGAGGAAGTCATAACCCTCTTACGCTCGTTTGAAGAATTGGCCCAGCGTATTCTTGATTCCCTGGGCGAGGGAGGCTTTGGCGACGCGTTTGCGGTGCTGGAAGGAGCCGAATTTTACCAGACCAATGGCAGTGGCGAATTCGGGTTGGTCGAGGGCGGATTTCAGGCCGCTGATCGAGTTGGTCTTGCCTACGGAGACGGGGAGGTTGAGGACTTTTTCAGCGAGGTTCGAGATCTCGGGCACGCGGGCACCGCCACCGCAAAGGAAGACGCCGGCGCGCACGTAATCAACGGCGCCCGTCTCGTGTATTCGGTCGGCAATCAAATGGAAAATTTCATCCAGTCGAACCGACATGATACGGCGCAGATTCTCCAGGTTGATGGTTCTTGCAGGCAGGGCGTTCTCGTTTGGAATCGTGATGGTCTGTCCCTTGCAGGCGTCATCAACGAGTGCCGCGCCGTACTCTAATTTTAGTTTTTCGGCGCGGCCCAGAGAAATCTTCAGACCGCAGCCCAGGTCATTGGAGACATGGTCGCCGCCGACAGCGAGGACCCCGGTTTCCTTGATAATGCCATTGGCGTAAACGACGAATTCGGTCGTGCCACCGCCCAGGTCAATGACGAGAGCCCCCAATTCCTTTTGCTCGTTGGTGAGCAGCGCCAGAGAAGATGCCAGGCCGTTGAAGACGATGTCGTCCACCTCGAGTTGAAGGCCTTTAACGGCCCGGATTGCGTTTTGAAGGCGGTTGAGGCTGCCATGAACGACATGAACATCCACCTCGACCTTTGAGCCCAGCATGCCTACCGGGTTGGTGATGCCATCATGGCCATCCACCAGGAAGTGCTGGCGGATAGCGTGGATCACATGGTTTTGGGCGGGCAGGTTGATCGTCTTGGCGTTTTTGATTACGTCCTGGACGTCTTCCTCGGTGATTTCACGGTCGGCGGACGCGATCGGGTGAACGCCTCGGTTGTTGAAACCGCGGACGTGACCACCGGAGACGCCGAGATAAACGCTGCGGATCTCGACGTCGGCCATGTGCTCGGCCTCGGCGATAGCGTGCCGAATTTCCTCCTCGGCGCGCTGGACGTCGGCAATTTCGCCTTTGCGCACGCCATGAGAACGGGCCTGGCCCAGACCGACGATGTTGAGGTTGCCCTCGGCGTTCAACTCACCGACGACAGCGCAGATTTTTGCGGTGCCGATTTCGAGTCCGACGATGATCGAGGCAGGGTCAAACATGGATTAGGGGCGCGGACGGCCTCGTCCGCGAGTTGTTGTTTTGGATACCTTTAACAGCACGGATCATATAGTCTGCGGATGGCTCGCTGGTTTTCTTGAATCGGTTGGCATTTCGGGGAGGCTTCGGCGATTTGGGCGCAGGTGGCAGAGCGGGGCCGCCATCGAGCCAACGCACGGGAATGTTGTATGCCACGGCCAGGTCAAGCGAGGCGATGCTTTTATTCATTCGCTGACCGAGATCAAATATTTGCTTCCATCGCCGAAACTGCTGATCGAAATCATTGAGGCCGAAGGAAACCTCGCTTCCATCGCTGGCCGTGACCGACAGCGTGTCTCTGGGCGAAACATCAATGTGTTTGAGTTCGACTGCGCCCGCCATGGGAGAACGGTCGAAGGCCTGCAATAACTGAAGGGCCGCCTGGACCTGCGGATTTGGAACGGGGCGGCCAGGCTGCAACCTCGCCAGATTGATACCAGATATGACCGGCAACTGTGCCTCCGACTGGCTGACCGGACTCGAACGCAGATTCGGAGCCAGCGGCGGCATGACGTAGCCCTCCGCGTCCAATTGCAGCGTGCCCCAATCGATGCCCCCGCCCGGGTGCGGGCGCGGAACGCTCACCTGAGCGACGGGAGCGCGCTCAATGACGTGCACGCGCAGGGTATGGGGAAGCATGCGCTCGACTGAAACGGATTGAATCATCGGCACCAACTCGAGGTCACGCTTAACGCGAGCTAGATCCAGGGCAAGCAGGTTTTCCTCCAGCTTAACACTCATCCAGCGGCGAAGCGGTTCGATTGCAATTACGCCGTCGGTTTGGATCTCGATATTCTGTATCGCGAAAGCTTTGTTCCCATAGACCAGACGATTGAGCGCCCATTCACCTGCGCGCCAAACCAGGTAAATGCCAAAAACTGTTCCGAACAGCGTGCCGAAAATGATCGCGCTCACGCGCACCCGGGTGGCCCGGACCTGGCTGGAGCGAAGCTTCACGTCCAGGACGTGCTCGCGCCCAAGTCGGCGGTTTTTGGCTTTGCGGCTGAAGAACATCCGTTAGTTCAAAGTTCAAAGTTTGTAGTCCGTAGTCAGTAGTCAGTAGCCCGTAGTCAGTAGTCCGTAGTCAGTGGTCTTATGGTCTGTGGTCAGTGGTCTTGATCTTGTAGTCGGTGGTCTCATGGTCATGTGGTCTTGTGGTCTCGTGGTCTCTTCAAGGCAAGGTCAACCATGCGCTGGCATAGATCAGCGTACCCGATGCCGGCGGCGGCAGCGGCTTTGGGCAAGAGGCTGGAATCGGTCATGCCCGGGAGCGTGTTGACTTCGAGCACGACGGGTTCGCCATTCGGGCGCACGATGACGTCTATGCGTGAATAATCCCGGCCGCCTATGGCGCGGAAGGCGCCAAGGGCTGCCTGCTGAATACGGGAGGTGGTTCCATTTTCAAATGGGGCGGGGCAGAGATAATCGGTTGTGCCAACAGAATATTTGGTTGTGTAATCGTAAATGCCGGTCTTTGGCCGGACCTCGACAATTGGGAGAATCTGGTCGCCAAGAATGCCAACGGTACATTCGCGGCCCAAAATCTTTTCCTCCATCAACACGCGCGAGTCGTGGCGCAAAGCTTCGGTTAAGGCGGCGCTCCAATCGGAAACCCGCTCGACAAATTGCAGGCCGACGCTGGATCCCTGACACGCCGGTTTGAGGACTACGGGCGGGTCCCAGCCCATAGGCCAACTCGCGGTTGGCGAGTCAATCAGCATGAAACGAGCAGTCGGCACGCCTGCCGCCACGCAGCGCTCTTTTGTGAGAGATTTATCGAATCCAATCCGGCTTGCCTCCGGATCGCAACCAGTGTAGGGCACGCCGATCTCTTCGAGGCGGGTTTGAACGGTGCCGTCTTCGCCGTAAGTGCCGTGAAGAGCCAGAAAAACGACTTCGGTGCCTTTCGGCAGTTGCCACGGTTCGGAGCGGGGATCAAGTTCATGAACCAGATGGCCCAGGGAACGCAAGGCGGCAGCCACGGCGGCGCCCGAGCGCAGGGAAACTTCGCGCTCCGCACTTGGGCCGCCGAGGAGGACGGTGATGGTTAGGGGCGAGGGCATGATCAGTTCGAAAACCGAAAAGTGCGCCGCCGAGTGCCGGTACGTTGAAAAGTGTCGCGCGCCCTCGTTGGTCGGAGGCAAAGCGGCAGAGGACTGCCGCACTCCAAGACGCTAGCGCGGTTTTCGTAGGCGCTCGAAAATGCCCAAGGTTTTGGAGTGCGGTCCCGATGGATCGGGACCACTTTCGCACGGGGGCGGGTGCATGACCGTTTTAGTTGCTTCCGCCCACTGTCGCTGAATTGAAAATCACCTCCCATTGAAGTTTGGATTTTGAAGGTTCCTTGAAGTTTGAAGTTTGAGGTTTGAAGTTTCAGGCTTCTTCTCCGATTATCTGCACCTCAGTCTCCAGCTCGATTTCGCGTTCGAGGCGGGCGACGGATCGGATGAGGTCTATTAACTCGAGGACGTCGTGAGCAGAGGCGGTGCTGTTGGTCACAATAAAGTTGCCGTGCTCCTGAGAGACATAAGCGCCACCGACGCGTGTTCCTTTGAGCCCCAGTTCATCAATAAGCTTGCCGGCAGGAATTGAACGGGGATTCTTGAAAATGCAGCCGGCACTGGGCGCCGCCGGCTGGGAGGCCCAACGTTTGCGGCTGAACTCGGTCATTCGCTTCTCGATGTCGTCCTTCGGCGCAGGACGGCCACGCAGGACGGCGCCGAGCGCGATTCGATCTCTCAGGCCCGCGCAGTTGCGATAAACGGCGCCCAATTCGTCCGCCGCAAACTCCTTGATGGAGCCATCGGGGTCCATGACGCGAACCGACTCAACCCGGTCGAACAACTGGCCGGTCATAGCTCCGGCATTCATTCGCAGGCCTCCGCCGATGGTGCCGGGAATGCCTTCCAGGAACTCAAAACCGGTTAACCCGTGCCGTTTGGCATCAAAAGCCACGGCTTTGAGCTTTGCGCCCGCGCCACAACGCAACCGCTCACCCGAGGCCTCGATCAAGCTAAAGCAAGGCTGGGCCAGCGAAATGACCGCGCCGCGGACTCCGCCGTCTTTTATCAACAGATTGGAACCGCGCCCGATCACCAGAAACGGAACCCCGTGCTGGTGGCAAAACCGCAACGCCAGGATCAGGTCCACTTCGGAAGCGGGTTCTACGTATAAATCGGCCCGGCCACCAACGCGCAACGTCGTCTTTCTCGCAAGCGGCTCGTCAGCGCGGACTACAGCATCGGAGGAGAGGCGATGAGTTAATCGGAGGCACAGGGAAGAAAATTCGTCAGGATGCAGGTCCAGACGTGTTCGGGAGCGGGGCCGCCTCTCCCCTGCCCGCCCCTCCCGTGGAGGAGAGGCAGACGAATGGGCGTTACGTGAATTTGAAGCGCTGTGGCTGGAAACCAGACTATGGGGGATCATTTCCCCAATTGGGGGTTCGAGTTGTATGCTCATACATTTCCGTTTCTGGTGGCGGGAGTACCAGACGAGTCGCTGGGGGCCGTGGACTCCAAACTTTGAACGTTGAATCTTGAATTTTGAACTTCAGGCCTTCCTTCCTGAGCCCTGAGCTCTGAATCGGAAACTTTTCCAAGCATGGCCTCGGCAATTTGTTCCGCGGCGGCCGGGGCGTGCCATTGCAAAAGGGCGGCCTGCGCCTCCTGGCGGACGGAGTCGCTGTGGACCATCTCGACGACGAGGTGCGCAAGCCATTGGGGCGTGGCTGCCTTCTGCTCGAGAAGCCGAGCCGCGCCTGTGGACTCAAAGGCGCGGGCATTATGGACCTGGTGATCGTCTGTCGCGGCCGGATACGGAACGAGCACCGCCGGGACGCGCATCGCCGCCAACTCCGCCAGCGAAGACGCCCCGGCACGACTCACGGCAACGGTGGCAGCTCCCAGCGCCAACTCCATTTGCGCAAAGAAAGGATACACCTGTGCCGTTAAGCCAAATTCAGCGTACGCTTGCTTCATCTTCTCGACGTCGGCTGGGCCGCTCAGGTGGAAACACTGGAGTTCGGGTGTGACCTTTGCCAGCAGCGGGAGCGCCCTGCAAACAAGCTCATTCACTGCCTTGGCGCCCTGGCTGCCGCCCATGACAAGTAGCACGGGCCGATGCGGCTCCAGGCCGAGAGCCGCCCGGCAGGCCTCAGGAGGCTGCGGCCGAAATTGCGGACGCACCGGAGTGCCTGTCACGGTCACCTTCTGAGTGTGCAACTGAGCGCTGGCCGAAGGAAATCCAACGAAAGCATGATCCACACTCCAGGACAACCAGCGGTTGGCGCGGCCCGGAATAGTATTGGATTCGTGCAGAAACGTCCGTGCGCCGGATCGTTTGGCAGCGATGATCGGTGGCGCGGCCGTAAATCCGCCCATCGAGAGCGCGAGCTGAGGCGGGTGCTTTTTGAAATGTTGCCGGGCGGCAGAGTACGATTGGAAGAAGCCGCGCATAAACGCAAGCTCAGCGCCTCGCTTGAGGCCCACAGCGGGCAAAGTAACGACCTCCATGCCCTGGATTTTTCGCGTCGCTTCAGTGTCCACGTCCTTGGGCGAAATCAGCAGCGTTACTTCACAGCCGCGTTCGATAAGCTCAGTGGCTACCGCCAGGCCGGGAAACAGGTGCCCACCGGTCCCGCCGCACGCGATGGCAGCATGTACAGAGCCGCACGCGTGAGCAAGCGGTTCGGTGTATTCTCGCGTTTGGAAGTCGGTATCACCCGTCTGGGGAATGGCAAGGCGAGGAAGCAAAATTGTATTGGTACACATAAGAGGCTATGCAGCACACTGTGATCTTCTAAATGGATTTGTGTCTCGCAGATCGTCATCCGAGCGAATGGCGGTGGCCAGCGACTCATGGGCGCCGGCAAAACGCGCAATCGAAAGCAGCACCCCAACGCACAGGAGCATCATCATAAGGTTTGACCCCCCGAAGCTGATAAAGGGCAACGGCAATCCCTTATTGGGCAGGGCGCTGGTGACCACACCAACATTGATGAAGGCCTGTAATCCGATTAAAAAGGTGATGCCCGTACCGAGGAGCAACCCAAAGGTATCGGAAGAATGTACGGCGATGCAGACTCCACACACAACAACCCCCAGGAACGCCGCCACAACCAGGAGAGTCGCAATCACTCCCAGCTCTTCGCCGATAATCGAGAAAATGAAATCAGTGTGGTGCTCAGGGATAAATCCCAGCTTTTGCCGACCATCCCCAAGGCCCACGCCCCCAACGCCGCCATGACCCAGCGCCACCATGGCTTCATAAGCCTGCAATCCTTTTTCGCGGCGCGTCTCCTCGACGTGCAGCCAGGCGTAAATCCGCTTGGACCGCATTTGATTTTGGTGGATAAAGATTGCGACCCCTATGATGGCGAGCAGGACAGGCGGCAGCGCGTAGCGCAAGCGGATGCCTGCCGTAAGCAAAACGATAAAACTGACCGTCCCTAGCAGGAGCGCGTTTCCAACATCGGGCTCCTTGAAAATCAAGCCCAATATCGGCAGGATTAGCAGTCCCGGAAAAATGATGCCTCGTTTCCAGGTGGGCATCTGCCGCTGATACCGTTCGCCGTACCAGGCCAGCGCAATCAGCAATACCAGTTTCGCAAATTCTGAAGGTTGAAACAATGTGGTCTTGTTATGACCCAACCAACGGCTGGCGCCGTTTCGGGTAATCCCTATGTGCGGCACGAAAACCAGCAGGAGCAGGAGGATGGCAAGCGCGAATAAAGGCCAGACCATCGTCTTTAGCCGCCGGTAATCCAACCACGCTGCGCCCGCGCAAAGTGCGAGGCCGACCAGGCCGGCGAGGAGCTGCTTTACAAGGTAATGCGCACCGACCTGCGCCATGCTCGCGCTGTAGAGCATCACCATCCCCAGCGCCAACAGCGCGGCAACGCAGAAGACGAGGGTTGTGACGGCAAGCTTCATGCAAGAAGAGGACAGAGGACAGAGGACAGAGGACAGAGGACAGCAGTCGCGAGCTGACGGGAATCAACACCCTGGGCGAATGAAGCATGATCACAAGGCGCCAGCTGGAGGAGGGAGATCATTGACGAGAGAGCAGAAATGGAGTTGGATTTTTGACCATACTGCCCAACATTTTGCGAACCTCGTCGGAGATGGAAACGAGTTCACCGTGTTCCGTTTTGCTGATATAAGCACAGTCTCGAGCAAAATCGAGAGACGTATCGGTTTCGTTGCTCTCTCCATCCGAGTCTGTCAGCTTGCTTACGAAATGGGCCTCATAACACCTTTTGGCCCACGCTTCCCTTAAATTTTGGCAAACGGACCGAGATGACCGGCGGATCTGACCCGTTAGAGCGAACCGTTCCTCAGGCGGAAAGCGCTTACTAATCTCGAACATCCGCATCGCCAATTCGTAAGCCTTCCTATAAACGATCAGATCCTTAGCTGAATTGATCTGCATAACTACTCTGTCCTCTGTTGCTCGCCGCTCTGTCCTCTGTTTTCTGTCCTCTGTCCACTGTTCTCTGTTCTCAACTCGTGCCTGGTCTGTCCTCTGTCCTCTACTTTTTATGGCGACGACGCGGGCGGGGCGGACGTATCCGCCGCTCCCACAGCCGGCGGCACACCTCCTTTCGACGGGATTTCAAGGACCTGACCGACTTTGATGCTGCTACTCTTTAGGTTATTGGCCGATTGGATGGCCTTGACCGAGGTGCCGAATTGCTTGGCTAATCCAATGAGAGTGTCGCCCGATTTGACGGTGTACTTGCTGCCGCCGCTGGTTGACGCGGTCGCGCCTGGAGTAGGTGGAGGAGTGCTCTGCACTACCGGCGCGGGGATATGAATGGTCTGCCCAATCTGGAGCTTTTTTGCGTCAACGCCTTGATTCGCCTCAATGATGGCTTTAACCGTCACATTGAATTTTGTGGCCAGGCCCGAGAAGGTATCTCCTGCAGCGATCTTGATGTCTTGCGCGCCCGCAGTGGGAGCAGCGGGGGGCGCTGTGACAGGCGCAGCGGCTTGCGTCGGGGCCGGGTTCGCCGGTGTCTCGGTCACAGGAGCTGGGGCGGTGGTCTCCGCGGCCGCTGCGGCATTGTTAGTGGGCTCAGTCGGGCCTTGGGACGTTGTTTCCTTGTCGTTATGGCAACCCACCATAAGCAGGGCGAGTAATGCTACGCCGTGTACGGCAAGCACGATGGAGACGGCGAGTTTGATTCGGGCACGGCCTTTATTTTTTTGGTCTAGGAGCAGCCCTTGGGGGGCGAGTGGACTTGGAGTTTGTGTATTCATTGCGATGGACGGGTACTGTCGTTTGGTTGGTTAATGTGTTTGTTGACTGCGCGGCAAAACGTTTCACCGCGCTCTCGATAATCTCGAAATTGGTCGAAACTGGAACAGGCAGGAGAAAGCAAAACCACATCTCCAGAGACCGCCTGTTTGGCCGCTTCATCAACGGCTTCGGTGAGCGACTCGCAGAGGTCGCATTGAACAAAAAGACTCCAGGCCGAGCGAATTTTTTCTTTGGCCTCACCAATAAGGAACACGCGTTTGACGCGTTTGGCGAGCAGTGGTCCCACGTCGTGAAACTCGAGGCCTTTGTCCCGCCCACCGGCGATCAGCCAAACATTGGGCTGCCCGCCCTCGCCCGAACGCGCCGCCGACAGCGCCTTCTGCAGCGCATCCACGTTGGTGGCCTTGGAGTCGTTGATGTATTCCACGCCGGAGATTTCAGCCACGCGCTCGAAGCGGTGCGGGCCGGCGCTGTAGGCCTTCAGAGGCTCGACCATGGCCTCCAGCGGGAGTCGGGAAACATGGCCCACTGCCAGCGCCGCCAACAGGTTCTCAGCGTTGTGGGGACCGCGCAACCGGCAGTGGTCCATGTCCAGGAGCGGGCCTTCCCAATTGGGAAGCCGGCTCAAAAGCAATCCGCGGTCCATATGGAGGTCAGCCGCATTGTCGGTGGCGCTGATGGTGATGGTGCGCGCGGGAACGGGCAGGCTCAGCTCGCGCAAACGTTCCAGCGCCTGGCTCTGCACGATCGCCCAGTCGAACGTTTGCTGATTTTGAAACAGCCGCCCATTCGCCCGGGTATAATCGTTCGCGGTGGTGTAACGATCAAGGTGGTCGGGAGCGAGATTCAATAAGACCCCGACCGCGGGCCTGAAGAATTGCGTTCGCTCGAGTTGAAACGCGTTGACCTGGAGGATGAGAAAGTCGAGGTCCTTTGTTTGGTCCGCCACCGAACACGCTGGCCGCGCGCGATGGCCACAAATGACAGTCTTGCGACCACTGGCGGTAAAAGCGGAGCCAAGCAGTTCGGCGGTTGTGCCTTTGCCGTTGGTGCCGGCAATGGCAATGCTTAGGCATTTGGCCTGCTGAAATGCGAGCTCCAACTCGCTGATCAGCGACAGGCCGCGATCAAGAACGCTTTGCGCCAGGTGGCTGTTTGAGGCGACGGCAGGGCTGATGACCGCGAAATCAAAGTCACTGCTGGGCGCTTCGGAAGCACCAAGGGTCACCTCAATTCCGGCGGAGCGCAGTCCATCAGCAGTGCGCCGCAACTCGGGATTGTCCGCGCTGTCTGCCGCAGTGGGCTTTGCCCCAAGCCGCACCAAAAGCTCGCAAGCCGCGCGACCGCGGCCGCCAAGGCCAAGGACCAGGACGCGTTTATTTTCAAGGCCGAGCATGGAGGGTTGATCAGTCACGTAAGCGCTTTATTTTAGGGTAGTCGCCAGGAGCGGAATGGCGTAGGACAGCCAAATGGTCGCCGGCACCAGATTGATGATGGCCACACTCAGCGCGGTGTGTGTGCGTTTCGCCGCGATCAGGAAGGCGCTCCAGAGCAGAGGAGCGCAGCAAATTAAGAAATTGAGGACTAGCGTGCTCCGCTGCACGGCCACTGGCGGCGGCCCCGTGATATTGGGACAAGCCACGATCACAAAGAGGTTCACCAACGCCGTGCTCAGGATGAGGAGAACGGGCTGGTGCAGGCGGGTTAAAAACCCGCCTTTGGCTGGCCATGCCGACGACGTTTGCCACGTTCCGTGTTTCATAGTGTTGGTCCGTAGTCCGTAGTCAGTAGTCAGTAGTCAGAAAGGGCCGCCACTCCCCCTCGATGACCCATATCCGATCTGCCGACGATTCGGCCAACTTGTAATCCCTTAGCTTCTCAAAATTTGTTCTGTTCATACGTTTCAAACTTCTCAATGACAAACTACTAACTGCTGGCCACTGACTACGGACTACTAACTACTGACTACTGACTGCCTATCTAATCTTCAATGTGCTCAGCGCCATCACCGCACAAAGCACCCCCAAAATATAAAACCGCATCACGACCTGGGATTCATCCCAGCCTTTCTTCTCGAAATGATGATGAATGGGCGCCATCAAGAATATGCGCTGGCCAACGCCGCGGCGCAGCCGCGTGTAACGAAACCAGCCGGTTTGGAGAATTACTGAGCCGGCCTCGATGACGAATACTCCGCCGGCGATGATCAGGACCAGCGGCTGATGTATCAGCACCGCGATGATGCCCAGCAAACCGCCCAGCGGCAGTGAACCGGTATCGCCCATGAAGACCTGCGCGGGCGGACAGTTGAACCAAAGGAACCCCAGGCCCGCTCCGATCATGGCCGCGCAGATCACGGTCAACTCCCCTGCCCCGGGCACATACGGGATCTGCAAATAACCTGCGGCGCGAGAGTTGCCGGCCAAATAAGTCAAAACTACGAATACGAATGACACAATCAGCGTGCAGCCGATAGCCAGGCCGTCCATGCCGTCGGTCAGATTCACGGCATTCGAGCTTCCAACAATCGTCAGCAATGTCAGGACTAGCCCCAGGATGATGGCGTCGCGCACGATGGGGCTCTTGTAAAACGGAACCATTATGTCCGTGACCAATTGTCTGGTGGATGGCGCCAGCCAAAGGTAAACGCCGATGAAAAGCGCCAACGCTCCCTGCACCCAAAGTTTTACGCGGGATTTTGTGCCCTTCCGGCCGCTTTGATGAATGATTTTGGCGTAGTCGTCGTAAAAGCCCAGCGCGGTCAGCACCACGACGGACAGCAACGTCAACTCGACCAGAGAATTCCAATGTGTCCAGAGCAGCGTGGAAAGGTTCAATGACAAAACGATCAAGACGCCGCCCATGGTGGGAGTGCCTTTTTTCTTCGCTCCGCGCTGGAAGACGCCGGTGTCGCCGGCAATATCCACGTATTCCTGGCCGAATTTGGCGCGCAGCCAGGCGATAACGCGCGGCCCCAGCCACCAACTCAGGAGTAAGGCGGTGATGGCAGCGCCGGCGCTGCGGAAGGTGATGTACCCGAAGAGCCGCAGAGGCGAGAGATGCCGCGCCCAGGGCGTTCCGGCGGCGCTCTCCAGCAATCGTTGGCTCAAATAATAAAGCATGTCAGTTTCTCTGGCCTCTGGCTTTCAACATGTCAGCTATGCGCTCAAACCTCGCGGCGCGTGACGCTTTCAGCAGCAACAGGTCGCCCTCGCGGACGAAACTTCTGACGGCTGCGGCGGCGGGCTCGACCTCGGCGAACTCCAGCACCCGGTTCAAGCCCGCCGCGCGCGCTCCACGACCCATCACTTGCCTCATCGCACCGACGGTAAATAATTGGCC
>PSRM01000048.1 GCA_003176045.1 Verrucomicrobiota bacterium
CCTGCTTTTCGCAGGTCTGGCGCTGGCCCAGCCCACGCGTGGGTAAGAGCGGGGTTGTCCTGGCTAGCCTCCAGGTTCGGGGACGTAATCCTTATTCCCCTTTAACCCGTAAACTTTGTCCTTAAACCTAACTTTGAACCTGAACTTGGCTATTGCCTATCGGCTATTGGCTACCACCGAACCTGACACCTGACACCTGAAACATGAAACTTGGCACTTGGCACTTAACCCAAAGGCTCGTGACGGTTTGTTCCGCTTCAGTGACGGCTCGCTTCCTTCCAATCGCTCAGTTTTACCGAGGCTGGGACGAGGTGACGGCTCGCGGCACCCTGGGCGCTGCTTCCAGCCTTGTCTCCATCCCCACAAGCGGTGCCACTGCCGAAACTCCGCCCCAAATAGCCGCAAACCTACCGATATTCCACCGCAACTCAGCCGAAATCCTGTGCGCCGACTTACGCTTAGTTACGGTTAATTACGGTTAATTACGTCAAAAAATTTCATCCCAAACTTTTGTGGGACTCCACGCATGCGCCACGCGCCCCAAAAAACGCCGCGTCGCCAGGCGCAGCGGCAGGCCTTCGACTTCTTGTCGCGCCGACTCGTCTCGCCGGAGTTGGGCGGAGGTGGAAGCCTTGGCGCAGGCGGATGGACCGGCCTTTCGCCTGCCTTCACCCAGCCGAACACGGCCCTCGACGGACATCGAAATCGTTAAAATGGCCCAAAAGGCAGCTTTGTCCCATGTACCCCGCCCCCCCCTCCAATTTTGGCCGAAAAGGCCGGTCGCAAACTCAATCGGTCTGCCGTTATGTCACCCAGGCCAACCCAGTCGCACAAGTCGCGGGGGGGAGGGGGCACACCATTTCCGCCACTCCGCCACTCCGCCACCGCCAGCATAGACATCCACCCGCCATGTCGTTATTGTTCCCCATACGGGTGTATTATCACATGACCTTTCGATAAAGACGTTACTATGCCAAATCCCTCAACGGGCGAAACGCAGTTCATCTCGCCATCGGGTATGATCAAGGTCAAGGTGGACGGCAAAGACCTCGAGGCGCCCAGGACGATGCCGGACCCCATTTCCGGCAAGCCTTTGCCCACAACCATGATCCAGGCCTGCGCCCTGGCGCACGTGGACGTGCCGCACTATTGCTATCATCCCAAGCTTCCAGTCGCAGGCAACTGCCGCATGTGCCTGGTCGAGTTCGCCACACCCGCCCTCGGCCCCGACCGCAAGCCGCTCATGAAGCCGGACGGCACACCCAAGGTCACACGCTCGCCCAGGCCGGCGATCGCCTGCGCTACTCCCATCTCCCCGGGCGTCGAGATTTACACAAACACTCCGGCAGTGAAGCAAATGCGCGAAGCGGTGCTGGAGTTTCTGCTCATCAATCACCCGCTGGATTGCCCCATTTGCGATCAGGCCGGTGAATGTAAGCTCCAGGAGTATTCAGTGGATTACGGCAAGTCTGACAGCCGTTTCGTGGAGCCCAAGGTCCACAAACCCAAACGGGTTGACCTCGGTCCGCGCATCGTGCTGGATGACGAACGCTGCATCCTTTGCACACGCTGTATCAGATTCACCAAAGACGTGGTCGGCGACGACGCTCTCGGCATCGTCAGCCGCGGCAGCTACAGCACCCTCACCGCCTACCCTGGCCGCACCTTCGACAACAATTACACGCTCAACACGGTTGATATTTGTCCGGTTGGCGCCCTGACCTCGAAGGATTTTCGGTTCCAAATGCGCGTCTGGTTCCTGAAAGAAACCAAGAACGTCTGCGCAAGCTGCGCGACCGGCTGCAACATCATCATTGGTTCTCGTGAGGGAAAGGTCTATCGCTTCGAGCCCCGCGAAAACGATGCCGTCAACTCGAACTGGATGTGCGATTATGGCCGCCTCAATTACAAGTGGATTGGGCAGGCGGATAGACTGCGCCAGGTCCAAAGTCCAAAGTCCAAAGTCCAAAGTCCAAAGTCAAACGGCCAGGCCAGGAACGTGCAGGTCACCGCTGAGCGGTTATTGCTCAGTGGCCAAGGCTCGATCTGGAAGTCCGTAATCGCAGAAATCTCAACGAAACTCGGCCAAATTCCTCCCGGCTCCGCTGCCATCATCGCTTCCGCACGCCAAACCAATGAAGAGCTTTATCTCCTCTCCAAGCTCGCGAAAAAATTGGGCGCTTTGACCGACTCCGTCCCGCGCACGGGGGAAGGCGACAAGCTATTGCTCAATTCAGACCGCAACCCAAATAGCCTGGGCGCGCGACTGACCGGAATAGCCGCCGACCCCATGGGCTCGAACCTGCCAAAGATCGCCGATGGGATTCGCTCAGGAAAAATCAAAACGCTGATTGTCTTCGGCGAGGACGTCACCAAACACGGTATTAGCACAGAATTGCTGGCGAAACTGGAGACTCTGATCGTAAGCGGCATCTTGCCCAATGAAACCACCCGTCTCGCGCAATATCTTTTACCCGGCTGCGCCCATGCTGAAAAACGCGGCACCTTCACCAACAGCAAAGGCCGCGTTCAGAAATTCCTAAAAGCCGTCGAGCCGCCCGGTGACGCGCGCCCCGAATGGGAATTCCTGCACGAGTTGGTCTTCGCCGTAGCCGGCCAGGACGGCTTCGCCACCATCGAAGGCCTTTTCAACCAAATGGCGCAGGACGTGCCCGCGTTCAAAGGGCTTACGTGGGCGGGTTTGGGAGACACCGGGATAACGGTTCCGGTTTGAGCTTTACGTTATGAGGCTCAGTGACGAGTTTGGAGTGCGCGGACATGTCCGCGCTTTGGAACTGCGCGACATGTCGCGCAGTGTGAAAGCGACGACTTGTCGGCGCACTCCAAAGCCATCAACCCTGGCACAAGATCTGGCCGTGAAGTTTGAAGCTTGAAGTTTTTTTGAAGTTTGCAATTTGAATTTTGAAGTTTACTTCAATCTCGCATGACGTCTCAGTTCATCTTATTCAGCCTGCTAAAGGTCCTCTGCGTCTTCTCGGTGCTCATGTTCATCGTGGGCAACGCCGTCTGGGTCGAGCGCAAAGTCTCCGCTTTCATCCAGGACCGCCGCGGCCCAAATCGCGTCGGCCCGTTCGGCCTGTTTCAGCTCATTGCCGACGCCATTAAAGGCTTCCTCAAGGAAGATTTCACTCCCGGCCATGTGCGCAAGGCCTACTACTGGCTCGCCCCTGCCATCGTAATGGTTCCCAGCCTGCTCACCGTGGCGATCATCCCTTTCGGCTCTTTGCTTGGCAGTCAGAAAATGGTCATTGCCGACCTCAACGTCGGCATCCTGTACACCTTCGGCATCGTCTCGCTCGCGGTCTATGGAATCGTGCTGGCCGGTTACGCCGCCAGATCGAAGTATCCGTTCCTGGGCAGCATCCGTTCCAGCGCCCAAATGATCTCATACGAGATCGCCATGGGCATGTCGGTAGTTCCGTTGTTCCTTATCGCCTGCGATCCCAAAGGAATCCGCGACCTGGGCAATGGCTGGCGCGAAGCCTGGCAAACCTTTCTCGCGGGAACCAGCAGCCTCAACTTGAGCCGGCTGGTTGCCTGGCAAGCCGACCACTGCTGGCTGATTATCTACGCCCCACTGTCTTTCGGCATTTTTCTGGCCGCCATGTTCGCCGAAACCAATCGTCTCCCGTTCGACTTGCCGGAGTCCGAACAGGAACTGGCCGGCGGTTACAACGTCGAGTACAGCTCAATGAAATTCATGCTCTTCTTCATGGGCGAATATGCTTCCATGACAGTCTCAGCAGCCCTCTTGACCACTCTGTTCCTGGGCGGATGGACCCTGCCCATCCCCGGCCTCGACCGGCCGGCTTCCACAATACCACTTGGCCTGCTCCAAATAGCTGTTTTCCTGGCTAAGATGCTCATCGTCGAATTCATAATCATCTGGGTCCGTTGGATGTGGCCCCGCTTCCGCTACGATCAATTAATGGCCCTGGGCTGGCGCCGCTTTATTCCCCTGGCTCTCGCAAATATCCTCATCACCGCCGTGGCCCTCTGGATTAAACCAGGACATTAAAGACTCGAGACACCATTTATGCGCAAGACCGTTCTCAACCCTGCTTCGTCCTCGTCCTCGTCCTCGTCCTCGTCCTCGTCCTCGTCCTCGTCCTCGAAACTGATTTAACCCATGTAACCATGTAACCTATTTAACTCATTTAACCCGTTTAACTCATTTAACTTTTAGAACCCCGGAATTCACTTACCCAATTAACTTAATTAACTTAGTTAACTCATTTAACTCTCCCCTCGCCCATGATCATCCCCCGCAAAAAGCTAAACCTTTGGGAGCGCCTCTACCTCCCGGCGATCATAGGCGGCTTCAAGATCACTCTGCGCCATTTCTTCAGGAAAAAGGTCACGATGCAGTATCCGGAAGAAAGATGGGTCGTCCCTGATGGTTATCGTGGCGCTCCGTATCTGGTCGAGGACCAGGATAAACGCATCAA
Organism: Verrucomicrobiota bacterium; assembly: GCA_003176045.1. Taxonomy (GTDB): domain Bacteria; phylum Verrucomicrobiota; class Verrucomicrobiia; order Limisphaerales; family UBA8199; genus PSRM01. The sequence goes on from PSRM01000048.1 coordinate 4,470, forward strand.
ATGCGTCTCCTGCCAGTTATGCGAATTTGTATGTCCACCCAAGGCCATCCGCATCGTGCCGCCCGGACCGTCCGGCGCCCCCGACGTTGGCAATGTGGAGAAGGCTCCGCGCGAGTTCGAAATCGATATGCTTCGTTGCATCTTCTGCGGCTTTTGCCAGGAAGTTTGCCCCGAGGAAGCCATTTTCCTCATGCAGGACTATTCCTTGACCGGAACCACCCGGCAGGAAATGATTTACAACAAAGAGAAGCTCCTGGCCCTCGGCGGCGTCCACCAGGACAATATCCGCAAATGGAAGAAAAAGGCGGAGGAGGCTAAGGCGCAGAAAGTGCCGCCGTAAGTGCAACGGCAAACGTTTAATATTCAGAATGCAGAACACCTCAGCGTGAAAACACCAAACACCAAACACCAAGCTCCAAACACCAGAGAAACACCAAGCTCCAAGCTCCAAATCCATTCGAGTAGGCACCTGGCTCTGAGATTGATGCTTGGAGCTTGGAGCTTTTTTGATGTTTGGTGTTTGGTGTTTGGTGTTTGCGCGCTGGTGTTTGGTGTTTGGTGTTTGGTGTTTGGTGTTTAGACTCCGATTAGTCAGACAGCATGGAAAACTTCTTTTTCTATTTCTTCGCCGCCCTGACGCTCATCTTCGCCTTCCTGGTGATTGCGAATCCCTTTAGCAACAATCCCGTCACCAGCGCCATGTTTCTCGTGCTCACGATCGCGTCGCTGGCAGGCTTGTTCGTGCTGCTGCACGCCTATTTCCTGGCGGCCGTTCAGGTGCTTGTCTATGCGGGCGCGGTGATGGTCCTGTTCTTGTTCGTCATCATGTTGCTCGACCTGAAAGCCGAAGAGGAACGGCACATCCGCGCTTTCGGCCTCGGCGCAGGGCTCATTTCCGTCGGCGCAATCGTCTCCATTTTTCTCATAAGCCTTCTCAAGGCCCCGCTTCTGTCGAATCCGGCGCCCATAGTTCATGGTGACACCCTCGCGCTCGGCAAGTTGCTCTTCAATCAATACTCATTGCCCTTTGAAATTGTCTCCGTCCTGTTGCTCGTCGCGATGATCGGGGTCGTGCTGCTCAGCAAAAAGGAACTCAAATGAACACAGTGGCGACGAAACTGGAACGGAGCGCGGCGTTTACGCCGCTTCACCGGACGTATTCAAGAAACGGATCGAAACCAAGTCGAACCGCCCCGCCTGCCTCACAACTATGACCATCGGCCTCAACCATTACCTGGTTGTTAGCATCATGCTCTTTTGCGTCGGATTATTCGGCGTGATTGTCCGGCGCAATCTGTTGGTCATCTACATGGGCCTTGAGTTGATGCTCAACGCCGCAAACCTCGCACTGGTCGCCTTCTCTCGCTTCAACGACAATCTCGACGGCCAGGTCTTCGTCTTTTTCATCATCACCGTGGCCGCCGCCGAAGTCGCCGTTGGCCTCGCTCTCATCGTCGCCCTTTACCGCAAACGCCAGACCGTCCACGCGGAAGATCTCACAACCCTGAGACTTTAAGGACCCATTTGGAAACTTTCCCAACCACTCGTCCTCGTCCTCGTTCTCGTCCTCGTCCTCGAAAGCTTGATGATGGAGCGTGGACCTTGCACCGTGGACTTTGGACCGCGGACTGTGGACTGCGGACCGTGGACTTTGGAACTTTGAACTTTGAACTTTGAACCTCGAACTTTGAACTTCCTCCCCTGGCTCATCCTCTTCCTCCCGCTCTGCGCCTGCGCAACAATCACGCTCTTCACCCAGCGTGACCGCAAACTCAGTGCCGGCCTGTCCATAGGCGCGGTCGTCGCCGGGTTCCTCTTCAGCATCCTCTTCATTTCTTCTTCGGGCTGGAATCTGAACACTGAGCTGACCACTACCTGGTTGAGCGTCGGCGATTTCCACATCGATTTCGGCCTGCGGTTGGACCCCTTAAGCCTGATGATGACATTACTGGTCACCGGCGTGGCCGGAGTTATCCACATCTATTCCTGGGGCTACATGGCGGACGATCCGGGGTTCTCGCGTTATTTCGCCTGCCTCAGCCTCTTTACCTTCTCCATGTTGGGCATCGTTCTCTCCAACAATTTCATCCAACTCTTTATCTTCTGGGAATTGGTTGGCGTTTCCAGCTATCTGCTGGTCGGATTCTGGTTCGAACGGCCCGCCGCGGCCGATGCCGGCAAAAAGGCGTTTATCACCAATCGCCTCGGTGATTTCGGTTTCATCATCGGAATTCTCCTGGTCTGGGCAACCCTCGGTTCTCTCAATTTCGGCGACCTCGAACATAAATTGCATGCCGACCCCAGCGCCCTGGGCGCAATGGCCACTACTGCCGGGTTGCTGATTTTTTGTGGCGCCGTCGGCAAGAGCGCCCAGTTCCCACTCCATGTTTGGCTGCCCGATGCCATGGAGGGTCCCACGCCCGTCAGCGCTCTCATCCATGCCGCGACTATGGTCGCCGCCGGTGTTTACATGCTCTGCCGCGTTTTCTTTCTCCTGAACCTTCCCGGTTCAAATGCGCTTACCGTCATCGCCGCTGTAGGTGGCTTTACTGCCCTTCTCGCCGCACTCATTGCCACGCAGCAAAATGACATCAAACGCGTCCTTGCCTACTCCACCCTTTCGCAACTCGGCTACATGGTCATGAGCGTTGGGCTCCAGGGCCGGACGCCCGCCATGTTTCATCTCACCACCCACGCCTTTTTCAAGGCCCTGCTGTTCCTGAGCGCCGGTTCGATCATCCTCGCCCTCCATCACGAACAGAACATTTGGAAAATGGGCGCCCTACGCAAGAAAATGCCCGTCACGTTCTGGACTTTTGTCGCCGGCACTCTCGCCTTGGCCGGTGTCTGGCCGTTCAGCGGATTTTTCAGCAAGGATACCATTCTGGCTCAGGCGCTCGAACAACCCAATCCCGCCCTCCGCTACGGATTCTTCATTCTCGGCGTCCTCATCGCCGCCATCACAGCCTTCTACATGTTTCGCGTTGTGTTCGTCGTCTTCTCCGGCCCCGCGAGATCGGACGGTGCTGGTCATGCGGCCGAGTCGCCCTCTGTCATGCTCTGGCCCCTGCGCATCCTTGCTGTATTCAGCCTCATCGGCGGCGTAATTGGGGTTGATGCGCTGTACAACAAGATGTTCGAGCCGCTCTCTGATGAATTCCACTACGCACTATGGCAGCGACTTCTTCTTCCCTTCGCCGAGGCGCCTTTTGCCGCCACTCTCGGACTACTCGCAGCAGCCGCTGGCTTCTTTGCGGCTTATCGCCTGTACACCAACGTCCTTACAGATCCTCTCCCCGAGAAATTGGGTTCGACCTCGCAGTGGCTGCGTGATCGCCTTTATTTCGATGAACTTTACGAGGCCACCGTCATCCGCTTTCACGACCGTCTGGCTGCCCTGGCGAACTGGTTCGAGCGCTGGATAATTGAAGGTTTCTGTATCGGCCTGGTCCGAGGCGGAACCGACCTGACTGGCCGCATGCTCCGCCAGGTCCAGAGCGGCAACCTTCAAACCTACGCCTTCCTCTTCGCCCTCGGTGTGGCCCTCGTCCTCTACTTCGTATTGTTATGAACCGGACTTATCTCGCGAAGCGTCTTGGACTGTGCCAGTCCTCTGGCGCCTTGGATCGTCCGGAGCGCGGGTGTCCTCACCCGCAGCGCGTCCGCAGCCGAGTTGGCATTAGATCTGACGGGGCGCGCGTTGGCGATCGGGGCCGCTGCGGCTCGGAGAGCCGCGCTCCAGCGAAGCCAAAGCGCTCCCGATGGATCGGCAGCGCACTCCAAAAGCTCCGCCGTTCCGGACCGGCCCGCAATGTGGCAACGCTCCAACTTTCAACCTTTTAACGTTTTAACCTTTTAACGTTTCAACCCTGAACGCCAGATGTCAGTCCTGACGTACATAATCCTCATCCCCCTCGCCGCCGCGCTGGCGCTCGTTTTCGTGCCGCGCACTTTCAGCGTTGTTTTCCGCGCCGTTGCCATTCTGGCAACTCTCGCCTCCGCCCTGCTCGCCATCAAAATGTTCGTCCAGTTCCAACCCGGCGCAGCCGGTTTTCAAAATGAGCAACAAGTCACTTGGGTATCCTCGTTCGATCCGCGACCCACGACCCCCGACCCTCGACTTGCCGCCATTTCCTACCACGTCGGCGTTGACGGCATCAACGTCGGCCTGGTGCTCATGGCCGCTATCGTTGCTTTCGCCGCCGCCTGCGTCTCTAGCGAGATAAAGCGACGCGAAAAGCAGTTCTATATCCTCCTCCTCACGATGGCGGGCGGTATCCTCGGCGCCTTTGCCTCACTCGACCTCTTCTTCTTCTATTTCTTCCACGAACTGGCGTTAGTGCCCACATTCATAATGATCGGCGTCTGGGGCCGCGGCGCGCAGAAAAACTACGCCACCTTTCAGATCACTCTTTACTTGAGCATCGGTGCCCTGATTGCGCTCGTGGGTTTGATCGCGCTTTATGTCCAAACCGGCGCCAAAACGTTTGATATTCCCGCACTCATCGCAATGGCGAGCGAGCCGGAAAACGGCGTCCCGCTCGGAGCACAGAAATTCATATTCCCTGTGCTGCTCTTCGGCTTCGGAATTCTGGTTTCGCTCTGGCCGTTCCACACCTGGGCACCCCTCGGCTACGCGTCCGCGCCAACTCCCACCGCCATGCTCCACGCCGGCGCTCTCAAAAAATTCGGCCTCTACGGCCTCATTCGCATCGCCCTCCCGCTCCTACCGCAAGGCGCTCAGGCATGGGCCCACACCCTCGCCTGGCTCTGCCTGGGCAATCTCCTCTACGCAGGTTGGGTCGCCATGCGCCAAAAGGATCTTAACTGGCTGGCGGGATACTCCAGTGTCGCCCACATGGGATTCGTTTTTCTCGGTATCGCCAGCCTCAGCCTCATCGGCGTCACCGGCGCCGTCGTCGTCATGATCGCCCACGGTTTTCTGGCCTCGCTGATCTTCGCCTTAAACGGCTATCTCTACCGCCAAACCGGCACACTGGAAATCGCGCAACTTGGCGGGCTTCTCCGAAAGCTTCCCTTCATCGGTGCCGCTCTGATCATGGCGGCGTTTGCTGGGTGTGGATTACCAGGCTTTGCGAACTTTGCCGGCGAGCTCAGCGTCTTCTTCGGCGCGTGGAAATCTTTTCAAACCATAACCGTCCTCGCCTGCTGGGGCGCGATGCTCGTCGGGGCCCTCTACCTGCTCCGCGCCATGCGTGCCGCGCTCCACGGCCCGCTAGTCCAAAAATGGGCAAACATCGAAGACGCCCGCACCCTCTGGCGCAAAACCCCTTTCGCCCTGCTCCTGGCCTGCCTCCTGATCTTCGGCTTTTTCCCTCGTCTCCTCACCGACAAGATCCAGCTCCCCGCGGCGGTCATCCTTCGCACCGCAGCCGCTGACGTCTTTACCCCGTCGTCGTCCTCGTCCTCGTCCTCGTCCTCGTCCTCGAAACCCCTCTACGTCGCCGCCCCACCGGACAAGCACCATCTCCAATGACAAATGCTCAATGCTCAATGCTCAACGCTCAATGAACCCACCCGCACATCCCCGCTTCGCTGAAGGACTCTCTGGCCGCTCTTTGAGGTTTGAGGCCTGGAGTTTTTTTGAAGTTTGGAGTTTGAAGTTTGAAGTTTTTCTGGTGTTTGGTGTTTGGTGTTTGGTGTTTTCGCCCGTGTGCATCCCTGGTTAAAATGAACCTGCTCCTCCTTGTTCACGAATGGTCCGTCATCGCCCTCGCCCTGGCGTTGTTGCTGGCCGACCTTTGGCTCCCACTCAGCTCCAAACGCAAGCTGGGCTACGCCGCGGTGGCAGGGCTGGTGGTGATTCTTCTCTACGGCATCATCAAACCGCCACCTTATGGCACGACCTTTGGCGGCATGTACGTAATGGACGGCCTGGCCCTCTTTTTCAAACGTTTTTTTATTTCAGCGGCCATTTTGGTGCTCCTGATGTCGGTCGAATTCGCAGATCACATCGAGACCGGCATTGCCGAATATTACGCTCTAATCCTGTTCGCGCTTTCTGGCATGCTATTCGCCTCCTCCGCCAATGATTTCTCTTTGCTTTTTGTTTCTCTGGAATTAATCACCGTCACATTTTACGTCCTCACCAGTTTTCAAAGAGCCCGGCTTGCCTCGCTGGAAGCCGGTGTGAAATATCTGATCATCGGCGCCCTCTCCACCGGCTTCACCGTCTTCGGCATCGCTCTTGTTTATGGCCTGGGAAAAACTCTCAATTTCGGGCAATTGGCCGCGGTAGCCGGACAGTTCAAGTCGAATCCAGTCTTTCTCTTCGGGCTTTTACTTGTGCTCACGGGATTGGGCTTCAAAATTGCCGCTTTCCCATTCCAGATCTGGGCTCCGGACGTTTACCAGGGTGCCCCATCGCCCACCACTGCGTTCCTGGCAGTCGGCTCTAAAGCCGCAGGCTTCGTCCTCCTGCTTCGCGTTCTGTTTACAGCCGTCCCACAAATAGCACTGGAATGGTCCAGGCTCCTGATCGTCATCTCGGCCATCACAATTCTCTATGGCAACCTTTGCGCAATTCCCCAGCGCAACATCAAACGCCTGCTCGGCTACTCCAGCATCGCCCACGCGGGATACATGCTGCTCGGCATATCCGCTCTTAGCGCCGCAGGCCAATCAGCCGTGCTCTACTATCTCAGCGGTTATCTGGTCACTGTCCTCGGCGCGTTCACCGTCATCTGCATTGCCCTGCAGAGCCGTCCCGCTGAGCGGGATGAGGGAGGGCCCAGCCACGGCGGGTTGGACTTCAATGAAGACATCAGCTCCCTCGCCGGCTTGAACCAACGTTCCCCCTTACTGGCCGCCACCATCACCCTGGCGCTCGTCTCGCTTGCGGGCATCCCGCCCCTGGCCGGTTTCCTCGGCAAATTCCTTTTGTTTAAGGCGGCCCTCGCTCAAGCCCCCGCTCAGCATGCCTACTACTGGCTTGTAGCAATCGCGATCGCTGGAGTTGTCATCTCCATCTACTACTACTTTGGCCTCATCCGGGCCATTTACTGGTCAAAAGATCCGGCCGACCTGTCTCCAATCCGAACCTCAATCCCGATCCGCATCTCTCTCTGCGCCTGCATCATCGGAATGCTTTACCTCGGCATCCGTCCAAATCTCTTTGTCAAATTCGCCGCCGACGCCATTCAGAAACTAACCTCCTGAATCATCTTCCTGCCTCAAAATTTTCCTGCCAGGAATTCCGCAGCTTATGAGCTCGGCGGGTCGCCGAAATGGGTCTTGAAGGAAATATACGCGGCCTCATCAGCAAGGAGCGCGTCCATGGCTGCCGCCAGGGGCGCCATCTTTGCGATGCCGGAAAAGACGGCACGGTCGCCGATGCTGTTTTCGATCAGGAACGCCGGGCGTTGGGTAACTTGCAGTGAATAAAATTCCCGGGTGCTCGTTTCGATGCGCTCGGCGATTTCAGGCGAGCGGGCGCGCGCCTCGAGTTTCGCCCGGTCCAGACCGGCTGCCTGACACGCCACCTTGAGGGCTTCAGGCCATCGGCCAACCTGCCGTCCTTCACGCATGCCGGCGTGCGCGATGGCCAGCCGGACGCGGTCGTCGTGCACACCGAAGTCCCGTGCCGCCTCGGCGACGAGATTGGGGACAAGATATTCCTTGATATCGGCCTCGAACCACCCCGAATTGAGCATAAATGGCGAGCGCATCACGGTTCCGCTGCGGCGGTAGAACCAATCGCATTGGTTGCGGGAAACCGGATAACCCGCGGCGGACATTTGGGCAATTTTCCAGTTGAACTCTGCCTGGCCGGCATACCGCCGCCCAAGCTCCTCCCACGCCGGCTCGGCCCAATAGCACCAGGAGGAAGTAACTTCGAGGTAGTACGTGACCTTCAGCATCACTCCAGCTTCCTGCGGCTGGCTTTCTCTACTTGCGCCTTCTTCCCGAAATAGACGGTGGCAATCGCCGTTCCGTCAGGCCGGTAGAGGCTCACGTGAAAAGCGCCTGAGTGCTTGATTTGTTCGGACAACTCGAATTTGCCCGAACCTTTTTTGATCTCTATGGCCTGCGACCTGGACATCGGCTGGTTCGTGGAGCCGACACTCTGGGCTAAAAACAGGCACAGTTTGGCTTCATCTACGCTCTTCACCTCGTACCTGCCCCTCACAGTCACCTTTTCACCCGGCGCGAACTTTGGCGATGAGGCAAGAACCTCCTCGATGAAGATCAAGTCCCCGTTCCTCGATTTCTGCGGGCTGACGATGAAGTCAACTTTTGAAGGCTCGGCGGCGCTGAGAGCAATCGAGGTAGCAACCAGCACGGCGAGGACTGGTCCGAGCATTGGGGTTTTCATAGCTAATTATGAAGTTGATCTCGAGTTTAGATTTAACCACAACAGTTTGAGACGCACAATGAAATTGGATTGGTCGGATGCCGGTGAATTGGACGCAACTCTTCACAACTGGCTTGGGGCCTTTTCTTCGGACGACATCCGGCACTGAGTAGTAAGCGCACGTTATTAACTTGCGCCATGCTTCTAGTGTTCGGCTTCCTCCCTTCATCTTACAAACCTTTTACACAAGTTTGACAAATCGCCTGTTCAACCTGATACATTGAACCCATGAAAAATCCCTTAGTTTGGTGCGCCGCTGCGCTGCTCGGTTTTTCGCTGCAGTCGGTTGCGGAACAGCAGTGGAAGGTCCACGAATGGGGTACGTTCACTTCGCTGCAAGATGAAACGGGCGAAGCAATCGGAGGCATCAATACCGACGACGAACCGGTCCCTTCGTTCGTGCATCGGCTGGCTGGCTCTCTCCTGCTATCGCCTACGGAGGTTCCGCCAATGTTATTCAAGGGTGCTCCAGGCTGCCATCCTGATGTAACGATGAGACTGGAAACGCCTGTAGTTTATTTCCATTCACCGGACCCGACAGATCATGTCCAATCCGCCAGGGTGAAGGTGTCATTTCGGGGCGGCTGGCTTACGGAGTTTTATCCGGATGCCAAACCTGAGGCGGCAGGCATCACGCCCGGCCTGTGGCGGTTCCCGAGCCTGTCCGCAAATACGGAAGGCAAACTGGAATGGGACAACCTGCAGGCCGGCGGTGACTGGCCGCTAACAAACACCGCCGACCATGTCTGGACGTCGCCTCGCGCAGTTGACGCGGCCTTGCTGCGCACTGCCGGAGGTGAAAGTGAACGATTTCTATTCTATCGCGGCGTGGCCCACATTGATGCGCCGCTGAAAGTGTCCCGAGAAATCAATACGGGAGAACTTCTAATCCGCAGCCATATTCCTCGATTACTGAGCTGCCCAACGTTAGGAATTCGCTCGGTCTGGCTCGTGGAAATCCAGCCGGGCGGCCACACCGCATTTCGTTCCCTGCCTCCATTAACGCTGAATCAGGGTCCAGAACAAACCCTGGCCCACACACCCGCGACATTCGCACAAGATGAGTTTCGGCCTGGGAATTTAGAGAAACTAAAAACGGCCTTGCGCTCGGCTCTCATTTCTGAGGGACTCTTCGGCGACGAAGCGCAGGCGCTGTTGAACACCTGGGAACTTTCTTATTTCAAGAGTGTTGGCTTGAGACTCTTTTTCGTCGTGCCCCGTAGGTGGACTGACTTTTACTTACCGCTGGAGATTTCCCCGGCCGCTGAAATCCAGCGGGTCATGGTCGGACGCATCGAACTGGTAACGCCTCAGCAGCGAAGCCTGTTGCGCGCGCTTGCACAGTTTTCGCCGAACACAATCCGTGAGCAAGCCGCGCAACTGTGCGCGCAACTGCAAAACGCTTTTTATGATAACCTTCCACGGATGAACAAGGATCTGGCAGCGCTCGACGCGGGGCAGAAATCGCTGTCCACATTTGTCTCGATCCCGAAAAGCTATCAGACCTACCTGGATCTCGGGCGGTTCAGAAACGCGTTAATCTTGAATGAGGAAAAGCGAAAGCCGACAGAAGGGTTGACCAACTTTATCGCGACATATCGTCTGGAAGCCTACCAACCGGTTGGCCAGACCGCGGCGAACTGAAACGGTTTCTAAAAGGCGCTATAAACCCGATCAACGCTCCGGCTCCGATCATCAACATCGTGATGGGCCTAAGCTGGTGCAAGTGTGCCAGGAAATACGAGAGGCTCCCGTCGCTGATAAACGGGGCAAAGCGCCACTCGGTGAACAAACCGAAGCACAGCCCCAACAGCCCGCAGACAATGCACAGTGCCCGGGACCGGCTCTTGAAGATACTTGCGCAGACGCCAACCAATGCTCCCGGCAGTACGAGCGCGTAAAGTCCTTGCCCGGCAATCCACATGAAAGCCAGGTAGCCCACAATTCCACCGGCAACCGCCGCGAGCAATGCAAGGATGTTGTTTTTCATAGGTCCACCGCGTGCAACATTGAATAAATTTGGCCGATTGAAAAGCACGCTTTCAGTGACAAAGCTTGATGCGGGGGTGGGCAAAGTGGGGGGAGGACGCCTGACTTGAGAGTGGGCAATTGAGGGCGAGAGTTATTAGATGAAGGGGAAGGTGGAGAAGGTGGCGGTTTCGGTTTATAAGGTGCCGACGGATGGGGTGGAGTTGGATGGGACACTGGAATGGGATTCGACAACGATGGTGCTGGTGGAGGCCAGCGCGGGCGGTGTGACGGGGTTGGGGTTCACTTATGCCGATCGGGCGACGGGAGTGCTGGTTCAGGAGAAACTGAGGCCGGTGGTGCTGGGCTGCGATGCCATGGATGTGCAGGGGGCATGGGAGAAGATGGTGCGGACCATACGGAACCTGGGGCGGCCAGGGATTTGTTCGATGGCGATCTCGGCGGTGGATATTGCGTTGTGGGATTTGAAGGCGCGGTTGCTGGAGGTGCCGCTGGTGAAGTTGTTCGGGCAGGTGCGCGAAGAGATTCCGGCGTACGGGAGCGGGGGGTTTACGTCGTATTCGATCGAGCGGTTGCAGGAACAATTGAGCGGGTGGGTGAGCAGCGGGATCAGGTGTGTGAAGATGAAGGTGGGGAGGGAGCCGGAGAGGGATGTGGAAAGGGTGAGGGCGGCGGTGGACGTAGTCCAAAGTCCAAGGTCCAAAGTCCAAAGTCCACTCGACGAAGTCCACGGTCCACAGTCCACGGTCCACAGTCCACGGTCCGCAGACGAAAGTTCAGGGTTCAGGGCTCAGGAGGAGAGGGCGGGCGAGGCGGAGAGGTCAGTGGTCAGTGGTCAGTGGTCAGCCGTCAGTAGTCTGGGCGCGGGGGCGGAGTTATACGTGGACGCAAACGGGGCGTATGCGAGAAAGGAGGCGCTGGAGATGGGGGAGCGGTTTGCGGAGTTTGGGGTGAGCTGGTTCGAGGAGCCAGTGAGTTCGGATGATTTGGAATGGCTGCGGATGATTCGGGAGCGGGCGCCGGCTTGTATGCAAGTTGCAGCGGGGGAGTATGGGTATGATGCTGTTTATTTCAGGCGAATGCTGGAGGCGGGAGCGGTGGATGTGTTGCAGGCGGATGCGACGCGGTGCGCGGGGATCACGGGCTTCATGCAGGCGGGGGCGTTATGCGAGGCGTTCATGACGCCGCTATCCGCGCACACCGCGCCTTCGATACATTTGCATCCGTGCTGCGCGCTGGGGCGGGCGATCAACGTGGAGTATTTTTACGATCACTACCGGATCGAGCAGATGTTTTTTGAGGGGGCGGCGTGGCCTGTTGAGGGCGTGCTGAGGCCGGATCTTTCGCGAACAGGTTTGGGGCTGGAATTTAAACGGAAGCAGGCGGCGAAATATGAGGTTAAATGAGTTAAAACGTTAAAAGGTTAAAACGTTAGAACGTTAGAACCTTGAAACCGTTGCGGACTTCCTGTGAAAGATTTTTAAACCGCTAATCCTCGCTAATAAACGCTAATAGGCGAATAGCCGAACGCAAAGACTGCCCGTCTATCGCCTATTAAGTTCAAGGCCGCGGCTGGGGCGACTTTAGACATTGGACTCGTTATTGGCAGCGGCAGACGATGCGGTAGAAGCGGCTGGGGCGACCGCCGGGTTCGGTGACGCAAATGATGCTGCCGTTGCCGGCAACGGTTTGGAGTGTCGTCCACGGCGTGTTGATACCGAAGTTGTCCTTGTATTGGATGTCGTAGAGCAGGCACGGCTTGGTCGGGAAGCAGATGGTGACGCCTGCGGCGGTGTACGTGATGGAAGTAATCACGACCGGGGCACAAGGCGGCGGGATGACCTTGATGGTCTGGCTGCAACTGTTGGTGTTGCCACAGCAATCGGTGACCAGCCAGGTGCGGACAATGGTGTTTGTGCAATTAACCGGCCCGTTGGTGCTGGTGCCTGAAACCACAATCGAGATATTGGTTCCGCAGCACGGGTTAGAGGCGGCAGGCGGGTCAAACGTCCACGGTGTGCCGCAGACAACGGTCTTGTTTGAGGCGCAGGTAACGGTGAGGCTGCCGCCGCCGACCTGAATGGTCTGGCTGCAATTAGTGCTGTTGCCGCAGCAATCGGTGATGGTCCAGGTGCGGGTAATGAGCGTGTTACAACCGTGGCCGTTGGTAACGGTGTTGAGGACAGTGATGATTACGTTGGTGCCGCAGCAAGTATCGGTGGCGCTCGGCGGCGTGAAGTTCAACGGGGTGCCGCAAACGATGCCGATGCCAGGCGCGCAAGAGACGGCGGGCGGGGTGGTGTCCTGAATGGTGACGGTCTGGTTGCACGTTGCGCTAGCGCCGCAGCAATCCACGACTTTCCAGGTGCGGGTAATGGTTTCGCCGCAAACAGTGCCGGTGGGGCCAGGGTTGGTCACGGTGTTCAGAATGGTGACGGTGAAGTTTGTGCCGCAGCACGGGGAGTTGACCTCCGGCGGATTAAAGGTCCATGGCGAGCCGCACTCGACAGTCTTGTTCGGCGCGCAAGTGATCAGCGGTTGCTTGCACTTGCCGGCAGGACCCGCGCTGCAGATCGAGAGAACCTCAGCCGCAGTGAGTTGCCGCGGGAAGAATTCGACCTCGTCTATGCAACCCATCCATGGGCCATTGCCCCCAACCAGGGAAGCGCCAACCAGGAAGGCATTGGTGTTGTTCAGATTTCCTGTCTGGCCGGTAGGATCGAAGGTGGCCGTAGCAACGCAGTCCACGTAGAACTGGCCGCCCGTAGTTGTGGTGCGATGGACTGTGACGGCCACGAAGTGCCATTGCCCATCGGCCGGCACTGTGCCGGTGTCGCGGTAATTGGTAAAGCCGCTGAAGTCAGCCAACTGGAAGACGAGATTTCCAAAGCTGACCGAGAGGCTGTAGCCGATACCGGTGTTGGGATTGCGTTTGTCAACGATGACCCGTGGCGGACTGTTGCCGCTGTTCGGGTCGCGTTTGACCCAGGCATCAATGGAGAGATCGCCTGTGCCGGGGTTAATGGCCGGGTAATCCGGTACGGTGACCCACTGGCTCGATCCGTCGAAACAGAGGCTGTTACCTACGTATTGGCCCACGTCCACGGTGGGATTATTGACCTGGGTGCCGTTGTTGCCGCCCGGATAGAGGTTGGCTGAGGTCGGGCCGGCCAGTTCGTCGAACGGCAGCCACAAAGCGAAGCCGCTGGGCGGCGGCACACAAGGTTGGACGCTGACCGACTGGCTGCAAGTGATGGAGTTGCCGCAGCAATCGGTCGCCTGCCAGGTGCGGGTGATGGTCGGCGAGCAGAGCGAGCCCGAGTTGTAGTTGGTGACGGTGCTGAGGACTATGATGGTCACGTTAGTGCCGCAGCAGGCATCGTAAGCGGTTGGCCGATCGAAGGTCCACTGAGTGCCGCAGGCGACAGTCTTGTTGCTGACGCAGGTGAGGACCGGCGGCCTGGTGTCCTGGACGGTGACGGTTTGGCTGCAAGTGAGGGTGTCCTGGCAGCAGTCAACCGCCTGCCAGGTGCGGGTGATGGTTTCGCCACAAATCGTGCCGGTGGGACCAGGGTTGGTCACGGTGTTCAGGACCAACACGGAGAAATTTGTGCCGCAGCACGGCGCGCTGGCGTTGGGCGGATCGAATGTCCACTCGGTTCCACACTCAACGGTCTTGTTTGAGGCGCAGGTGAGGGTGAGACCGCCGCCGCCGATCTGGATGCTTTGGCTGCAATTGGTGCTGTTGCCGCAGCAATCGGTAATGGTCCAGGTCCGGGTGACCAACAGGTTGCACGGGTGCCCGTTGGTGACAGTGCTGAGGACGCTGATGGTCACATTGGTACCGCAGCAGGCGTCGTAAGCGGTCGGAGGCGTGAAACTCCAGGGTGTGCCGCATATCACACCGATGCCAGGCGCGCAAGAGACCACGGGCGGCGTGGTGTCCTGAATAGTGACGGTCTGGCTGCACGTGGCGGTGTTGCTGCAGCAATCCACGACCTGCCAGGTGCGGGTGGCGTACTCCGTGCAGCCCGTAGTGGACTGGATGATTACGGTGTTCAAAATCGTGACCGTGAAGTTTGTGCCACAGCACGGGGAGTTGACCTGTGGCGGATCGAAAGTCCATGTTGAACCACATTCGACGGTCTTGTCCGGCGCACAACTGATTAGCGGCTGTTTGCACTTGCCGGCAGTGCCCGCATTGTAGATGGACGCGACTTCGCTTGCGGTGAGCACGCGCGGGAAGAACTCGACTTCGTCAATGCAACCCAGCCATGGCAAATTGCCGCCGACGGGCGATGCGCCGACCTCGAAGTCATTGGTGTTATTCAAGCTGCCTGGGTGGCCTGTTGGGTCGAACGTGCCCACAGGGGCGCCGTCAACGTAGAATCGCCCCCCGGTAGTCGAAGAGCGATTGACCGTCACAGCCACGAAGTGCCATTGGTCGTCGGCGGGCAGAACGCCAATCGCGCCGTAATTGCTGTAACCGCTGGAATCGGCCAATTGGAAAACCAGGTTGCCGACGCTGGCCGCCGCGAGGCTATATCCGATTAATGGATTTGGAGTCCGCTTATCAACGATGATGCGGGCGACCGAGGCGCTCTGCGAGGAGCGTTTGACCCAGGCGTCAATCGAGAGATCGCCTGTGCCTGGATTGATGGCCGGATAATCGGGCACGTGGACGGATTGGCTGGCGCCATCGAAACAGAGGCTATTGGCGACATACTCGCCAGCATCGACAGTTGGATTATTAATTTGAGTCCCACTGTTGCCACCCGGATAGAGATTGGCTGAGGTCGGGCCGGCCAGTTCATCGAACGGCAGCCAGAGCGTGTAGCCACTGGGTGCCGGCTGGCAGGGCCGCACAGTAATGGTCTGGCTGCAGGTATTGGTGTTGCCGCAGCAATCGGTGGCCACCCAGGTGCGGGTTATCTGCTGCTGGCAGAGCGTGCCCGCGGGGTAATTCGTCACCGTGCTCAGGATGGTAACGGTGACGTTTGTTCCGCAGCAGGCGTCAACGGCGGTCGGGTCATCGAAATGCCACTGCGAGTTGCAGGCCACGGCTTTGCTGGGTGCACAGCAGCAGGAGACCACGTCCAGAATGAGCGTGTCTATCGCGGTATCATCCTCGCAGATGAAATCCATGAAACCATTTTGATTCAAGGCGGGGATGAGATCAGCGCCGGTGAACGGCATGTTTGCGAGATTCAAGACAATGACGTCACCGTTGGTGTGGTTGCACCAATTGTCAGGGAAAATGCCCGGGATGTTTTGATCGGTGCCGATGCGGGAAGACCAGTCATTGGTCGAAGGACCGTTCGGGGTGGTGAACCAGACGCCGATGTCATCGTTCTCGCAATTATCGCCGCACGGGCGCAGATAGATGGTAAGCGTAGCCGAAGTGATGCAAGGCGGCAGGTTGCTGAAGGTGTGGGCGACCCATTCGTTGACGGTGCAGTCGCCGAAATCCTTGCGGTTCGACCCGACCCGGTTGGCCAGAGCCAGGCTGGGCGAGGCCGAGGTGAATGTCCCGTTGTAGAAGCCGGCCGTAAGGCGGTTGGTGACGCAATGGCCGGTAAAGATCGGTGGCGTGGTGTCTCTGACGTGGACGGTCTGGCTGCAGTTGGTGCTGTTGCCGCAGCAATCGGTGATCAGCCAGGTTTGGGTGATGTCCTGCACGCAAGGCGAGCCGGGCGTCGGGGAGTTAGTGACTGCGCCCACCACTTGAATGGTAATATTGTCGCCGCAACAGGTATCGTAAGCGCTGGGCGGATCAAATTCCCAATCGGTGCCGCACTCGACGTTCTTGTCCCGAGAGCAACTGACGATCGGAGGCGTTGTATCCGTGATGGTGACAGTCTGTCGGCAAGTCTGGGTGTTGCCGCAGCAATCGGTAATACTCCACGTGCGCTGGTACTGCTGGAAACAGACTCCCTGGCCGTTGTTATTGAGAGCAACGGTGGAAATGACCGTGATGGTGATGTTGGTGCCGCAGCATGGGTTGCTGGCTATGGGTGGATCGAAATTCCACTGAGAGCCGCATTCGACCGTTTTATCGCGGGCGCACGTGACGCTGAGGCTGCCGCCGACCTGAATGGTCTGGCTGCAATTGGTGCTGTTGCCGCAGCAATCGGTAATGGTCCAGGTGCGGGTGATGAGTTGATCGCAGCCGTGGCCGTTGGTGACGGTGTTGAGGACAGTGATGGTCACATTTGTGCCGCAGCAGGCGTCATAGGCGGTCGGGTCTGTAAAGCTCAAGGGCGTGCCGCAGATGATGCCGATGCCGGGAGCGCAGGACACGGCAGGCGGGGTGGTGTCCTGGACGAAAACGGTCTGGCTGCAGGTGGCGGTGTTGCTGCAGCAATCAGTGACCTGCCAGGTCCGCGTAATGTTTAGCGTGCAGGGGATGGGAGTCACATTAGTCACGGTGCTGAGAATGGTGACGGTCACGTTTGTGCCGCAGCAAGGCGCGTTGACCTGTGGCGGATCGAAGCTCCAGGCGGAGCCGCACTCGACGGTCTTTTCCGGCGCGCAAACGATCAGCGGCTGCTTGCACTTGCCGGCGGCGCCCGCGCTGCAAATCGAGAGAACCTCAGCCGCAGTGAGTTGGCGCGGGTAGAACTCGACTTCGTCTATGCAACCCATCCATGGCGCATTGCCCCCGAGGAAGGAGGCGCCGACCAGGAAGGCATTGGTGTTATTCAAATTGCCCGTCTGGCCCGTCGGATCAAAGTTGGCCGTAGCGGCGCAGTCCACGTAGAACTGGCCACCGGTAGTCGAGGTGCGGTTGACGGTGACAGCCACAAAGTGCCATTTGCCGTCGGCAGGAACTGTGCCGGTGTCGCGATAGTTGGTGAAGCCTGAGGAGTCGGCCAACTGGAACACAAGATTGCCAAAGCTGACCGACAGGCTGTAGCCGATGCCGGTGTTAGGATCGCGCTTGTCAACAACGACGCGCGGCGGGCTGTTGCCGCTGTTCGGGTCGCGTTTGACCCAGGCATCAATCGAGAGATCTCCTGTGCCGGGGTTAATGGCCGGATAATCAGGCACTTTGACATACTGACTGGAGCCGTCAAAACAGAGGCTATTGGCGACGTATTGGCCCACATCAACAGTCGGATTATTGATCTGAGTGCCGTTATTGCCGCCCGCATAGAGGTTGGCCGAAGTCGGGCCGACCGGTTCGTCGAATGGCAACCACAGAGTATAGCCACTGGGCGGGGGCACGCACGGCTGCACCGTCACAGTCTGGCTGCAATTAGTGGTGTTGCCGCACGCGTCAGTAATCGTCCAGGTTTCGGTGATCGTTTGCGGGCAAATACCGTTGGTGACGGTGCCGGTGGGTGTGATGAGGACATTGGTGACGGTGCCGTCAGGGTTGACAAAACCATTGGTGCAGCAGGTTGTGGCGCTGGGCGAGTCAAAGGTCCATGAACTGCCGCACACAACAGTTTTGTTGGTGGGGCATATCACCTGCAGGCAATTGGAGGCGCAGCAGCCGGAAAGCGAAACCGTCTGGCTGCAAGTGCTGCTGTTGCCGCAGCAATCGGTGGCCTGCCACGTTTGAGTGACGTTATAGGAACACGGGTCCGCTGGCGAAGGGTTAGTGACCGTATTGAGCGGTGTGATGGTGACATTGGTGCCGCAGCAGGTGTCAGAGGCTGTGGGCGTATCAAACGACCATTGCGATCCGCAGACGGCGGTCTTGTTCGGGCCACAGGTGATATTGGGCGGCGTGGTGTCCTGCACGGTAATAGTCTGGCTGCAGGCGGCGCTGAGGTTTTGGCAGCAATCCTGGGCTTTCCAGGTTCGTGTGACGTCGTAAGTACAGGGGTGTGTTGTGGAAACGTTCGTGACATTGCCGACTACGAGAATGGTGACGTTTGTGCCGCAGCAGGCGTCAACGGCGGTGGGCCGATCGAATCGGAAGAGAGTGCCGCACTCGATGACTTTGTTGCTGAAGCAGGTGATGACCGGCGGCGTGGTGTCCTGGATGGTGACGGTTTGGCTGCAAGTGCTGGCGTTGCCACAACAATTGGTAGCCACCCAGGTTTGTGTGACATCGTACCTGCACACGGCGCCCGTAGATGAATTGGTTACGGTGCTTAGGGCATAGACACTTAGGTTAACGCCGCAGCAGGAGTCAATACCGGTCGGAGGATCGAACGCCCAGGTGCTGCCACAT
>PSRM01000051.1 GCA_003176045.1 Verrucomicrobiota bacterium
GCTACCGGCCCCTTGTTCGAAGGAGGCCGTTTGGTCGGCCAATATCGCCAGGCAAAAGCCGCCACCGACGAAGCCTCGCTCCAGTACCGCCAAGCCGTCCTCGTCGCCTTCCGCGAGGTCTCCGACGCCCTGGTCGCCCGCGAAAGGCTCGCTGAAATTGGCGACCAGCGCGCTCGACAAGTCACCTCGCTTGGAAAAGCCGTCAAACTCTCCACCGAACGTTACACCGCCGGCAAGGCCAGTTATTACGAAGTCCTCGAAGCCCAGCAACAGCTCTTCCCCGCCGAACTGGATCTCGCCCGCACCCAACGCGACCAACTCCTGGCCGTCGTCTCCCTCTACAAATCTCTAGGTGGGGGATGGAAGGATGAGGAAATTTCTTCTCGATAATAGCGCACATCACCAGGAAGAGTTATCCTATACGGTTACGACCGAGGAAAATCATAAACCAGAAATAGAGAAGCTATGCAAAACACACTGACCAAACAAAGAAAACAGAACCAACGGCAACTCGCACAGTCGGACCATGATCCAGCTCAGCCACTTCTGCACCAACGCGCCCCGGAAATTCAGGACTACGACGCTGTAACGGCGGAACTGCCGCTGGGCTTGTCCGCAGAAGCCCGCAAGGAAATGGTCCGGCACTTGAACCAGATCCTCGCGGACACCATGACGCTTCGCGATCTGTATAAGAAATCCCACTGGCAGGTGAGCGGCCCCACGTTCTACCAGTTGCACCTCCTCTATGACAAACATTTCGGAGAGCAGGCAGAGTTGGTGGACGAAATCGCCGAACGCATCCAGATCCTGGGCGGTATCAGCATCGCCATGGCCCATGACGTCGCGGAAACGACCAGCATCGGCCGCCCGCCTCGTGGACGCGAGGAAGTGCCGGTGCAGATCTCCCGTTTGCTGGAAGCGCACGGAGCGCTGATCAAAGAGACGCGTTGCAGCGCCCGACGCGCGGTCGAGTTGGAGGACGACGGCACAAACGATCTGCTTGTCAGCGACGTCCTGCGCACCAATGAAATGCAAGTCTGGTTCCTCTCCGAACACCTGGTGGATACGCCCTTGGTCCAGGCAAAGTAAGCGCCGCTTTCTGCTTGTAGGAGACGACGCGCAGAACGCAGCGAAGCGCGGACGGAGCGCGGCATTTATGCCGCTTCAATATCCGAACTGGGCAGCGTCGGATTCAACACGAAAACTCGTTTGCCGGGCCGACCGGTGGACCTGTAGCGCAGATTTCCAATCTGCTGTGTCGCAGTGCTTCCAGCCTGCGAACCGGACGTGCTCCGGTGATTGGACGATCCGCCGATTGGAAATCGGCGATACAGCAGGTTGGAAACCTGCGCTACGGGAGCCGTGAAGGGGCGTAAACGCTGCGCTCCGCCTAAGCCTGATATGAACTTCGACAAAGTGAAAGACAAAGTGAAAGACAAAGTGAGCGATTCGAGTGAACGCGAGCTCTCGCGCTGTTCCTGGGCCGATGGCGACATGCTCATGCAGGCCTACCATGACACCGAATGGGGTGTGCCGGAGTTCGATAGCCGGGCGCTTTGGGAAAAGCTGATGCTCGATGGTTTTCAAGCGGGCCTTTCGTGGGCAATTATTCTTCGTAAGCGCGACGCCTTCCGCAAAGCCTTCAAGAATTTTGAGCCCGAAAAAGTCGCCCGTTTCGGACCGCGTGATATCGCCCGCTTGCTTGTCAATCCCGGCATCGTGCGCTCGCGGGCCAAAATCGAGGCTACCATCGCTGGTGCTCGCTCTTTTTTGGTGATGCAGGGTGAGGGTCTGGATTTTTCTGACTGGGTGTGGGGTCTCGCTGGTGGGAAGCCGATTCACAACTCCGGCCCTGTACCGGCCCAAACTCCATTATCCGTCGAAATCTCAAAAGCGCTCCGCGCCCGAGGTTTTAAATTCGTCGGTCCGGTCATCGTGTATGCCTGGATGCAAGCTGTCGGCATCATAAATGATCATTCCCGAGCTTGTTTTCGACGGAAGCCAATCGAGAAGTGGCGCGGACACCCATCCTGAACGCTGGATAAACCACAGAGGCACAGAGGCACAGAGAGAGTAGTGTCTGTTTTCCTCTGTGTCTCTGTGCCTCCGTGGTTCATTTACAAAATCACCGCCGATGACTTGCGCGCATTTCCTCTAATTCCTCCGGAGTTTTTGGCCAATCCTTCTTCAAGAGCAACGAAAGAGAGCGGTCGGACAAAAGCCGGCCGCCAGTTTGGCAGGTTGGACAATAATTCGTCTCGTTCTCAGCATACCGGATTCGTTGGACCTTCCCGCCGCAGGTTGGGCATGGTTGGCCAAATCGGCCATGCACGGCCATTCCAGGCCGAAACGCGGTCACGCCTTCAGGGAACTCATCACCCGCTTCCTCTCTGAGCCGCTCAATCCATTCGCGCAACACCGCTTGTGTGCTATCGTGCAGCCGTTGGATTTCCTCGGAGCCAAGCTTTTGAGTCAGCGCAATCGGCGAGAGCTTAGCCCGGTGCAGGATTTCATCCGAGTACGCATTGCCAATCCCGCTGAAGAGCCTCGGATCGGTCAGCGCTCGCTTGAGCGTGTGATTCTCGCTCGTAAGCGACGCTGTAAAGTCCTCCGGCGAGGCCCGCAAAACGTCCAACCCGCCGGGATGCAACCGGCTTAGCGCCTCTTGCCCTTCGACCAGGTGCAACGACGCCCGTTTGCGAGTGCCGGCTTCGGTCAGGAGCAGTGTTCCGTCCGTGAAATCGAACGCAGCCAGCGCAAGTTTACGCGCCAACTTTGCGCCCGGCTCGCGCCAATGTAATCGTCCCGCGATCATGAGATGGAGCACCATCCACAAGTTACCCTCCAACCCAAACACGATTCGCTTGCCCATTCGAATCAAAGCGATAACTCGTTTCCCATGCGCCCGCTCGATCGGCGGAACAGCCGTCCGAACCAGGAAAGGACTGGCAATCCGGATCCTCTGCAAAGGCCGGTTCAGAATCCTGCGCTCTAGCGCCTCCAGATAAATCGTGATATCAGGCAGTTCGGGCATTTTTGGAAAGAAGCTGGGAAGATATTGAGCGCGAAGCTTCTATCGCGGCCACTTCAACGCGCAAACACAAAAAACATTTCATCTCCATACCGCCGCGCCGATTTGAGTTTAAACCGGGCCGCTTTAGCGAGGCTGGCAACGCCACGGCCATCGGCGATCGTTGGCGCATCGCGGCCGCCGAAAATCTTTGGACAAACCGTGAGGTGCAGCTCATCCACCAGCCCGGCGCGGAACAGCCCTCCGTTGATCTCGCCGCCGCCTTCGCAAAGAAGGCGCCGGACTCCCCATTCTTTTCCCAACCAGCGTAGCGCCGCTTTGAAATCAATTTCCTCGGTCCCGAAACCTATTACTTCGTCAGCTACTTCCCGAAGCCTCCGCACTTTGTCAGGAGGCGCTCGCCGGGTGGTGAGGACGATTACAGGCGAGGAGCCTTTCCGGAAGATCTCGGCGTTCGGATCCAGCGTGGCGCCGCCGCTGACCACCACTCGAACGTGGCGCTCCGCGAGCCCGCGCTTTTTTCTCTGGCGCCGATATTTGGCCCGTCCAGTTCCCATCGTAACTGGATTCAAATCCACTGTACGCGCGCCGGACATCACGGCATCGGCCGTCGCCCGCAATTCGAACATGTGCTCGCGGTCCCTCTGGCTGCTGAACGAAGAAAACTTGCGGTTCGCCGGCGCAATTTTCCCGTCCGCAGTCATGGCGACGTTGAGGAAGACGAAGGGCAGTGGACTCATAACAGCAGCATCGCATCACCGTAACTGAAAAAGCGATATCGTTCACGAATTGCTTCGGCGTATGCCTTCAGCAGGACTTCGCGGCCGTTCGTGCGGCGGGGAGCGGCAAACGCCGAGGCAAGCATCAGGAGCGTTGAGCGCGGAAGATGAAAGTTGGTCAGCAGAGCATCGACAACCTGAAACCTGAAAGGCGGATAAATGAATATTTGCGTGCGGCCCTTGCCCGGCGGCAGCGAAACCACACTCTCCTCCGACCGGCCTGCCCGCCGTAGCCTTGGCGAAGGCGGGTCCGACCCGTCTGACCCACCGCGAGCCAGACTCTCCAGCACTCGCAGCGTCGTCGTGCCCACCGCAATCACTCGGCGCCCATCCTGCTTGGCCTTGTTAATCAGACCCGCAGCCTCCTCCCCCAGGCCAAACCTCTCTTCATGCATCACATGCGCAGCCACTGTCTCAGTCTTCACAGGCGTGAACGTTCCCAACCCCACGTGCAGCGTCAGGAAACAAACCTGCACATCCATTGCGCGAATCCTCTCCAGAAGCAACTCGGTGAAGTGCAGCCCGGCGGTAGGAGCCGCCACTGAACCCGGGGCCCCCGCAAAAACCGTCTGGTATCGCGCCCGATCTTCTTCAGAGGATGGCGCTTCCTCACGGCGGATATACGGAGGCAGCGGCACCTCCCCTAGCGTTTCGAGTTCGTTCAAAATATTGCTCACGCCCGTGAACTTCAGCCGCCGGTGCCCTTCTTCATTTGTCTCTACAACGACCCCACTGACAGGGGTGGGGACAGCTTTGTCCCCGCTTTCTGTAACAGGGGTGGGGACTGCCTCGTCCCCGCTTTCTTTTGGGACTTCCTCGAGCGGCAGCGAGCCATCCCCGCCCCTACCCCGCTCAAAAACAATCCGGGTCCCAATCCGCGCCCGCTTCCCCGGCCGCAACATCACCCACCAATCGTTAGGCGCATTTTCTTCCAGAAGCAGCACCTCGAACTGACCACCCGATTTCGCATTGATCCCGCGCAACCGCGCGGGGATGACCCGCGAATCGTTGAGAACCAGAACATCTCCCTCACGCAAATACTCAGTCAGATCACCAAATCGCCGATGCTCGATTTTTCCGGAGGCGCGATGGAGGACGAGCAACCGCGACTCGTCCCGTTTCGGGGCGGGTTGTTGCGCGACCAACTCCGAAGGCAAATCGAAATCAAAATCGCATGTCCTCAACTGTGCAGAATGTAGAGGGTCGAACAGCGTGGGTCGAGAACGAGGGCCTCGAATCCGGCGAGGACCTTTGTCTTTCACTTTGTCTTTCACTTTGTCTCCTTTGTCGTGCCTCAATCGCCTCATGAGACAAGTGTTCTGAAATGAGACAGCAAAAAAAGCCGGACGCCCAGCACCCCTAACGGGGGGGATGCGAAACCCCCATATAAAGGTAATCCAAGCGTCCGACTGCTGGAATAAAGCAACCTCTTTGCCAGACATGAAACGTGAAGCGTGAAACGTGAAAGTGTAACATCTGGTGCGTCACGACTAAATGAAGCCACTCTGCCGCAGTTCACGCCCGAAAAGAGGCATCGCCGCTCGACATCGGCGTCTCGCAGTGTGCCGTCTCATACTTGCATTAGCCATTACAGGCCAAAGCGCTCCCGATAGATCGGGAGCGCAGTCCAAAACCTGCCGGAAATTCCGAGGCGCTCGTGGGTCGCGAAGCGTCTTGGACTGCGGTAGTCCTCTACCGCTTTCGAGCACGGCCAACGTACTTGTTACACACCACTCGTCGGCGGATGGACTTTGGACCGCGCCTGACACCTGACACCTGACACCTGACACGACCCTTCCCCCTTTCGTTCCGCCTGCTAACCAAACCAGACTCCGTTATTCACGTTTCACGTTTCACGTTTCACGCCTCACGCCCCTCCTCGCGGCCAAAACCGTACCCAGAACCGTTGCGGCGATTGAATCAGAATTTCACGGAGCAACTCTTCAAGGCTGGCCGCCTGTGGTTCCTCCAGCCGGCGGGCCATGGCGGCAGTCGCCATGCACACAACGGCCGCCGCTGCGAAGAAGACCGCATACCGGTTCCACGAAACGCCAAGCCAAACCGGGGCTCGTGGCCCCACAGCATCGATGAGCAGACCCCAACCAATCGGCGCCAACCCAAGCGTTACGTTCCCAACCACCGAATAAATCGCAAAAAAATGATTCCGGCCCGTGACTGGAATGACGGCCATTGCAAGCCGAGTATTGGCCATTTGAACCAGCGCGGCCAAAAGACCCATAAAGAATTGAAGAACGAGGAGAGACCACAACATGAGCGGCAGGACCCCGCCGGCGATTCCAGTCCAGCCGGCCAGCACGGCTACCCATGCAGCCGAGCAAAACAGGAGCACCGGTTTGCTCCCCAGCCGATCCAGGCGCGAGCCAAGAAACCAAAGGCTGCTTAACCCACCAAGAAACGACGTCGAAATAATCAGCAAAATCCGGTTCTCCGAAAGCCCCATCGTGCTTTTCAGAAACGCCGCCGTAAAGGAACTCATTCCGCCGGTATAGGCGATCGCGATGGAATAACAAACCAGCGCTAGCAAGAGTTTCTTGAAAGGCGGGTAGTTGATCATCGCGCGCCAGGGCACACCACTTTTGGATGCGCTGCCTTCTTCCGACATCTCGGCGTCGGGGATACGTTTTAAAAATGACAAACTCACCGCGCCAGTGATCGCGCTATAGGCAAAAAGAACCGAGAATTGCCACGGATGCGACTCACCCGCCAGGCAACCGGCCGCCACCAGAAATGCACAGAAGCTCGCCAGATTTTGGACAGCCTGATCGCGTGAGAGATATCGGCCACGCAGCGGCGCAGGGACCAGCGCCGTAATCCACGGCAGCCAGGCGCAGCTTGATATCCCACGAGACAAGTTGAAGCAAAACAGCAGCATCAACATCAACCCGAGCCTGTTGTGTGCGTCAAGGAATGAGCCCGTAAGCGGAACCAGCGCCATCGCAAAAATGAACATCACGCGCATGCCCCAGCCCGCGAACACAAATCGCTTGAAACCGAATCGTGGGATATAGCTCGCCGCCGGAATCTGAAAAATCACCAGCAACGGCATCATTCCGATGATGATCCCCAGCACCGTCGCGCTGGCGCCCAGCGTCTTGGCATACAGCACCATCGGACTGCCCAGCACGATTTGGTAGGAAAGGGCGTTAAACGTCGAGAACAGATACGCATTGTGCAGCCCCTCAGGAAACGAGGGCTTTTCGCCAGGCGCAATCTGCTGTTCTACCGAAGCAACACGCACGCGAGAATCCTAAAACTTCAAGCTCCAAACTCCAAACTTCAAAAACACCGATTCCTCGGCCACGAGTGCTCGCACTCGGTAACGCAACCGACGACGAGAAAAGTAGCGCAGGTTTCCAACCTGCTGTATCGCCGATTTCCAATCGGCAGACCGTCCAATCAACCCAGTGCGTCCGGTTCGCAAGCTGGAAGCACTGCGATACAGCAGATTGGAAATCTGCGCTACGAAGAAGGTAGCACCGAGTATGTGAAATACAGCCCCATTCGGGCGCGCGTTTCGACTTGGATGCTGGATAGCCTTCTGCGACACTCTTCGCGCATTTCGATGACCTCCTTCACTTCGGGCATGTTCACGGCACAAGCCGATCCATCCGCCGCCTTCCAGGCGGGGTATCGCGTCGGTCAATTCCTCTTTTTCGCTCTACTGGCCGGGGCGTGCTGGTGGGTTTACACCATCGCGCGCAGGCCGCGCACCAATAAGAAATGCGCCCTGGCGCTTCTGCTGGAGTTGGGGGCCTGTTTTGCAGCCTCGATAGTCGCCGTAATTGCCAAAGCAGTGCCTGGCTTGGCTGTCTTGAACCTGCTGGTGGGGCTACTCCTGGTGGCCGCCAGCCTTGCCTCAGTTGTGCTCGCTATCATCGGCCTCATCGAATACGCCGATAGAAAGGGTGTATTCAAGCAGGGCCGCGCCCAGGCCATCATCGCGCTGAGTCTGGCTTTTCTTACTTTTTTGATTTTTGCGGCGGGGGTTGTGGCCGGCTTCGCCCCCAGAAATGGCCCTTATCGGCTAGCCGGCCAGCCATACCCTGACGAATTGCTCCGGTTTGACGATCTGAATTTCAAATTTCGCGCGCCCCCCAGGCCGTGGGTGCAGGCCGATGCCAAAAGATTAAATCGCGAAAGTTCATTGGCCTTCTTGCGCTCCATGCCTGAGGCCTTTTTTATGGTGATAGCAGAAAAACTTGGCGCCGATACCGAACTGAACACCAGCGCCCTGGCGGAAATCGCCAAGGAGAGGATGCGCAGCACCGCCAGCCGCTATCGGCTCGTGAGCGAAGGGCCGGCCACCCACAATGGGTTCCAGGGATGGCAGCTTGAAAGCAGGGCGTCGGTCAAAGGCTACGACCTGTTTTATCTCCAATGGATATTCGTGACCAATGGTTATTCCTACCAATTCACCAGTTGGGGCCGGGCAAGCGACGCAGACCGCCTTCGTAGTGACATAAATTCCCTCTACTCCCGGTTCGATTTGATTGATCCAGGCCGCCAGGCTCCCTCTCTGTATGCCTCCAATCGCGATTTTGAGTCCACCAATTTCCATTTCCGAGTGCGGCTGGCCGGTTCCGGCTGGAGACCGTCCTCAATCCTGCAACACAGGTTCCCGGCGGCGGAATTTGCCGGAGTCCATGGCGCGGTCGGCCTGGCGGTTGTGCCGCTCTGCCTGCGCGGAATGGACCCGCCCATCGAGGCAATGACCAAGGGCCTGTTCGGCGCAGTCGGGATCGAATATCCGAATGAGAGCCTTTCCGCTCCAAGAACCATTAGACATGGCCCTTTGTCAGGCCAGGAATTTGATTTCCAGCGCTCTGAAGCCAAGGGCGACTTCGCGTATCGCATCAGACTGCTCAAAGGGCTCGATTCAGCGTTCCTGGTGGCCGCGTGGCTGGCGCCGGGCGCCAACACGAACCGAGGCCAGCTCTCTGAGGCCCTGGATCGCGTCGAGTTCGATTCCGTCAGTATGCCGGCCGAGACCGCATCGTTGCCGCCGGATCAACAAGCGGGACAGGCGCAAATGATGAACGAAATCGGCCTCTTTTACTACAAACGCCGGCAATTCGAGCAAGGCTTGGCCTATTTCCGCGCGGCCCTGGGGCTCCAGCACAACAGTTCAGCGTATCTGCAAAATCTGCTCACGGCCTATGCCGCTTTGGAGAGACCGCGCGAAGCACTGGATTTTCTTCGAACCAACTCCGGCGAATTTGCCGGCGATCAGAAAATCCAGGCCTCCGAGGCAGGCCTTGAAGCGCAACTTGGCATGGTCGAACAGGCCATCAGCAACTACGCAGCTCTGTTTGCCGGCGGTTTCAGAAGTGATGAGCATTTCTCGAAATACATCCAGCTTGTTGCCAGCACCAAAGATCTCACCAATGCTTTGAGCCAAACCGAGGCCTATCTGGCACAGAAGGATTCCGACGCCATCCGCCTGGTGCAGGCCAATCTCTACAAACAGAACAAGGACTACAAAAAGGCGGTTTCCATTCTCAAGACGCTCCACGAAAAGAAACCGTACGATTCCGAGACAGCTTACGCGCTGGCCGATGCCTACAGCCAGGCCGGGCTGTTCCAGGAAGCTCTCGACATCTGCCGCCAGTTGGTGCGCGACTCCGACTCAGCCGATGCCTACTACTACAAGGCGCGCAACGAGTATCAGCTCAAACGATTTCGCGAAGCCAAAGACAGCCTGGAAATTGCCCAAAAAAAGCTCCCCGCAAATCGCGAGATCAAGCGTTTCCTCGACCTGGTCTCCGGTATGCTCGGCGAGGGTGACAATATTTCGATCAAAGATCCCATTCCTCCGGTCATCGTCCCCGAGGAACTCCTTTCCTGTGCTCCTGGCGACCTCCCTGCGGAGTACGTCGAGGGCTACGGCGCTCAATACATCAATGCCTTAACCGCCATTTCATACGAAAAGAACAAGGAATTCAAAACCACTGATTATCGGACGATTCATGTTTTGGATTCGGGCGGCGTGTCCAAATTCAGCACCCTTCAATGGGACTTTGAGCCCCTGGCCGAAGACATCTTCGTCAATAAGCTGGAAATTAAAAATGACAAGGGCGAGATCGTTCACACTGGCAACCCTTCAGATTACTACGTCATAGACGCGAGCACCGCGACCTACGCTACTCAAAGAAAAATTCTGAACATGCCGGTGCCCACGCTTCGGCCTGGATGCACCATCGAGTTCGCTATTACCCGGCGTGAGGCGGAGAGGCCCCCCCAATTCCGGCTCACCACCCATAATTTTTCCATGCTCTTTCCGGCCATGAAGAGCGCACTGTTCGTTCGCGGGGACCTGGCCTCGGTTAAGTCTCGCGCTGCGTTTGTCTCCGAGCCACACAGGACAAACGACAGTCTTTATTGGGTCGTCGAACATCCTGCTGTTTTCAAATGGGAACCCTATCAGCCACTCGCCTGCGATTATCTGCCGACAGTCTGGCTTGGAGACAAATCGGCCTCCTGGGACAACGAGGCCCGGAAGTATTTGGATTCCATTACTGATCGAATGGAGCTGGACACCGCCTTGAAGGAGGAAGCGCGCAAGTTGGTTTCTGCCCTAACGAATCAAACCGCTCAGGCGGTCTGCCTGGCCCGGTTCGTCCAGACCAATTACACCTACAAAGCCATCGAATTTGGCCGCCGCGCCCGCATTCCGCAACGCACTCGAGACATCAGCCGCAACAAATTCGGCGACTGCAAAGATCATGCGCTGCTGCTCCAGCAATACCTGGATGCGGTTGGCATACCAGCCAGGCTCGCGCTGGTCAATTCCGGTGGCAAAATCCAAAAGGACCTGCCGTCCCTCGATGCCTTCAACCACATGGTCGTTTTTGCGCCCTCCCTGGGCAATGGCCGCTTCTTCGATTGCACCGAGAAGGGTTCAGATATAGCCCAACTCGTGCCCCTTGGACTGGCAGGCA
Organism: Verrucomicrobiota bacterium; assembly: GCA_003176045.1. GTDB lineage: Bacteria > Verrucomicrobiota > Verrucomicrobiia > Limisphaerales > UBA8199 > PSRM01. The sequence goes on from PSRM01000051.1 coordinate 10,770, forward strand.
CTGAGGCGATGGTCCTCGAACCCAGGAACTCACGGCTGGTTTCTATTCCTGAGTATCCCGCGGGCAGCAGCTCCGTCCATAGCCTCCGCCAGGTCGTCGTCACCAATCAAACCGAGGCTTCAGTGCGGGAAACCCTGGAGCTACAGGGCTACCCGGCTGCGGCGTTTCGTACACAGCTCAAAAGCGCAAACGACACATTGCGCCGCGAGATCATTTATCGGGCAATGAACAGCCGCACGGCCCAAATCACGGGCTTGAAAGTCCAGAATCTTGAAGACACCGCCTCACCGCTGGTCTTGCAGATTTCTTACCTGCTTCGGCGTCAATTCCAGGACCTCGGCGACAAACTTTCAGGGCCGCTTCCCAGCGTTTGGGAGCATCACTACCTGGCCGTCGAACCAGCGGATAAGCGGCTGGCTCCCTTACGCCTCTACTATCCTTTGCTGTTTCGAAGCACCGTTGAAATGTCCGCTCCGGCGGGCTATGAGGCCGCAGTTATGCCGGCGGTACGGCCGGCCCTCGATCCCGAATTCGCCTCCTGTGAAATCTCTGCCCTAAAGCAGGGGCAGGGCGAAAAAGTGGATTATCAAGTAGCCCTGTTACAGGGCACTTTCCCGGCCTCCCGTTATTCCGCGTTCCAACAAACGATGGATAAGGCCCTGGCGCCTCTAGAACAAAACATCTCTTTTGAAAAGTCGCGCCCGTAACACCCAGAGTAGGGCAGGCGTCTCGCCTGCCCCGCAGCCAAGCTCGCCCCCCACCCCAGAAACCCAATTCCTTAAGAAAAAGAAGAAAGTGAGAGACCGTGGTATAACTTTTAAACCCCGCCGCGTGAGGGCACGCGGCCTACACGTTGTAGGCCGGGTCCCCCGACCCGGCGCAATTAAAAGAACGGCCACAATCTCCTTGAGTGCGCCTCCGTCTGACGGACGCGCACTCGAAGACCTTGAAGCTTATCTACGACGCAGTTTGGCTACCGTCCGGTAGGCGTATGAAAGCCAGAGAAGCGTCAGCAATCCAATTAACAGGTAAGTGCCGATTGCAGGCCAGTTGTAGATCACGAACGCACTGCCGCCACAGGTAATCGTCGCCTTAATCAAATCGAACAAATTCATAAACTACTACGTTTTCTTTACTCCTAAATTTTA
>PSRM01000166.1 GCA_003176045.1 Verrucomicrobiota bacterium
GAGCACAAGATTTGTGGCGTTTGTCGCCGTACAGAAATAGGTCTGGAAATCGTATTCGCCGTTCAGGTCGTCAATGTCCGTGAGATAGGAACTGATCCACCTGCTATTGGGTTGGGCCGCTGCCCAGGCGCCGTTGGGCGTGATGACCGTTGCGGGCCGTGGCAGCGTAGCGGCGGGCACCGTTGGATCTTTGGTTACCCACCAAAAAGCGTCGGCTGAGCCAATGTTATACACGGTGTTGGAGTTCTGGTTGTAACCGGTGTTCATCACCAGGTTGGTTACAGTTGGGCAGCAATTGCTGTTGGACTGGATGGAGACATATGCCGACAGGCCGATTTGCAACACGGGCGCAGCGACAACGTTGCCATTCAGGTCGTGCCAGGCATTTCGGTAAAAATCATAATTGCTATAACCGCTGCCGATCCACAGCGACATGCGGGCCCCGCATGGGGGCGGGCAGCTAAAGAGATTGGTCCACGTAGCGGTGCCGATGCCCAGCCTGCCGACGAGCGATAAGCCGTTGGTGGGCGGTTCACAAGGTGGGGGACAAGTAGGTTCGCAACCGCTGATGACGATCTGGAAGGGGCCATTGGGATTGTTTATAATGAAGCCTTCGCCGGGAGACAGAGTAGTGGTGGATGGAGCAAGTGTGCCTTCGTCGTACCAACCGGGGGAAGGCAGCACAAATCCATAGGCGTCATAAGCCTGCGGATTATCAAAGTTCTGGGTCACGAAGTCCCATGTCCGCAACTCAACCGAGTCGGGCATATTGGGCAAAATTTCATCCAGTGTATTGTTGGTGCCCTGGCACAAATTATTTGCGAGGAAACTGGTTCCTCCCGGGACCGAGTTGGTATAGCTGAGCGGATAGGGTTGGGTACAATTAGCGCAGCAGTCGGTGCAACAACCGCCGGTGACGGTTAAAAACTCGACCCGCAGCCCGGTCGGGCCGCCTGTATTGTTCACCGCGAACGTCAGGGTGTGCGTCCCCGCACTGAGATTGCCGGAGACGGTGAACGGATGCCATTGGTTGAAGCCGCTGTGGTCAGTCGGACCGGCTGAGCCGATGCACGTGCCCGGGACAGGGTTGGTCGAGGTGTCGAGATAGATGCAGCCGTAATTGTCTGCGGCCCACTGGCCCGTGATCACAACATCGCCCGCGCAAGGCACGCCGAAGGTTGTCTCAAAATCGAACTCCCCCGAGATCCCGTTTCCGCCATTGGAGTCTGGGCCGATCCATTGGGAGGACGCGTCGTTGGGAATCCAGGCGGCGGTGGGATTGACGATGACATAAGTCTGAGGCCCGGTCCCTTGCGGATTGTTTATCAGTGTATAGTGAGTATCAACGCTGCCGGGGTTGAGCAGCGCGTTGGTGTCGTCCACTCCCGTATCGTAAAGGACGACGCAATTAGTGGGGCAAGGGCGGTAAAAGAAGGCTGATTCGCCATTGGTAAAGCTAGGCGTGTTTGGACTCCAGACGCCGCCTGAATAGGTGTCGGTGGGTATGGGGACACCCATCGTAGAGACGCCATAAGAAACCGCGTCGCCGTCTTGAGGCGCCGAACCTGTGACATCCTGGTAACTGTGAGGGGAATTAAGCGTCTGCGGGGTCCAAAGCGACCATTTGCCGCAGCCGCAATCGCAAGGAGGGGGATACACTGCAACGGGAGGGCACCCCGTGAAGACGACTGACTCGTTTATCCCCATGTTGTTCAGATAAAGGAATCCGCAGCCGGGCGTGAGAATCGGCGCGGGTATAGGAATGCCATTCGGATTCGTAAATCCTGTCGTGGTGTCCGTTGTTACCGAGTCGAATACATAGACCACATAGCCCTGCTGGTCACATTGCCATAACTCGAGTTCATCGCCGTCACGCGGGCCGGAATAGTCCTGGGTTGGGTCTGGATTTGGGAACAGGAGGGCGGCTGAGTTATTGCCGTTGTCGAGCGGGTTGCCGATCAGGCTGAATCCCGGCGGAAGGTTGACCGTCACAGAATTGCTGCAACAGGGACTGTAAAAGAACGCCGACTGGCCATTGGTGAGCGTAGGCGTACTCGGGCTCCAGGCGCCGCTCGAATACGTGTTGGTGGTGAAGCCGGCGAGGCCTCCGGACCCCGTAATGAGAGGGAACAGAACCTGGTCTCCCTGTGCCGGCGCCGAACCGGTGATATCCTGGTAGCCATGCGGCGAACTGGTAGTCTGTGGGCTCCACAACGACAGCTTGCCGCAACCGCAATTACATGGTGGCGGGCGCACGGGTGTCGGCGCGGTGCCCGTGAACACGAGCGTTTCGGGCGCACCCTGGTTATCCACGTAAACAAAGCCGCATCCGGGCGTCAGAATCGGCGCGGGCGCGGGATTGCCACTCTGATTTACAAATCCGCTCGTCGTGTCCGTAGTCACGGAGTCGAACACGTAAACTATATAACCGGCGCAGTTCCATATCCGGATCTCATCGTTGTCGTGCGGGCCGGAATAGTCCTGCGTTGGGTCCGGATTGGGGAATATCACCGCGGCGGAGTTGCCGCCGTTGTTGAAAGGGTTGGCGATGAAATTAATCCCCGGATGAACGGACGTGCTGAGGGGTTGAGCGCGGCTGCACAGCGGAGCGCCGAGCAAGACGGCTCCCGCCAGGAGGGCCGCGGTGAAATGTTTGTGAATTGCTCGATGGGAGTTGGGTTTCATAGGTTTTTTCGCTCAGGGAAGTTCGATTCCCGAATAGCCGAGCGGCCGCGAAAGAAGGCGATGGTTGTTGAACATGGACTCTCGTTCCGTAACGAAACTGTAACAGTCGAGTCCGAACAGTCCTTTTGCCCATCACTTCATTCTCCTGCGTTTGCGTTCGGCAGTCGTAACCGAATTCGGGCCACTCCGAGGCGAGAATAGACCGCGTAAGAGACGCGGCACCGCCCAGTAACGGGGGAACGAAGTGGTACCTTGCGCCGAGTGTATGAGAATGCCGAAAACAAATCAAGCATTTTTTTTAAAATTTTCGTGACGAGGAAAAGGTCTCGTACGCCGCACGTAACGCGAAGAGTTATAACGCAAAGACGCAGCACGGCAGAGCCGCAACCAAATTCAAGAAGGATTAACCGCGGATTATGCTGAATACGCGGATAAAAAATGAGTTGTGCGTTGGCACAAGATATTCTTGCGGACTTGCACACTTTTCAAATAAGCAGTGCAGAGGCAAACACGCAGAGCGGGAACCCAAGATTTGAGATTTCAGATTTCAGAAAGGGCACGCGAATGAGGGGCAGACATTTTAAACCGCTAATTTGCGCTAATGGACGCTAATTAGGAAGCAGCGCAGGGCTTTAATGACCTTGCTTTAATCTCCGGGCAGCAGGCGGCTTTGCATTTTGCGCACTGCCGAGGCCAATTTCCTGCTCCTGGCGGTAAGGTTATTTTGCAGCCGGACGATTTCCATGCTGCGCGATTGCAGCTTTGCGCTTGTCGCCTGTTCTGGTGAGCGCCCAGGCGCCGCCCGGCTCGAAGCTGCGCCGGATTTGGCCGGTCGCGGCTGATATTCAGCCAGGCTGGTGAGGGCCCCGAAATTGCTCGGGCTGGCCATAGCGCAGGCGTTCAAAGTTTGCACGACAATTTCCAGGCGCGCGGCGTTCCGCGGCTTGCACAGGAAATAATCGGCGCCCGCCTGATATGACCTGGCGACGGAGTCGTCACCGTCCGAGCCGCTGAACATGATGATCGGGAGAGCGCCGCAGGGGCCGAGGGAACGGATGGCGGCTACGGCCTCGTGCCCTTTGCCGGGACCAAGGTCATAGTCGCACAGCAAAAAACAGGGGCGCGAATCAGTCCCGTCATCGTCGAATGGGAGCTGCTGTTGCAGATAATCCAGGGCAGGTCCGACCGAGAAGAAGGGCTGTATGAGCAGGAGGGTTTCGGTCTTTCTGGCGACGTATTCGAAGAAGAACTGGTCGTCCGGGCTGTCATCCACGTAAACAAGCACGCGCTTGCAGGGAACTGCTTCGTACATAAGGAACCTTTCCGGCGGGAAGCCGGGCCATAGATGCCGAAAGCAGTGAAGGTTTAGAGAGGTGGCTTCCCGCAGGTTCCTCAGAAAAGCTTTAGAGCTTGCCGCACTATCTCGCGTTTATGGAGAAACGCAAGGGGGGAGTTGTATGCACATGAACCCCGGATTCGGCGCCCTGCAGTACGAGCACAAAATGAAGCGGCAGAAGTATCCGAAGCCGCAGTTGCGGACGGTGAGGGAGATAATGGATGAGAAGGGGATTGAGAGGCCGTCGAATGTGGCGGCGGTGGAAGAGACGTTTAAAACGGCGCCGAGGGCGAAGGCGAAGGGAGGGAAGCAGAGTGAGTTTGGGCTGTCCGAATCGCCGATGGCGTCCGCGTGGGCAATTCACCCTATAGGACTTGCCATAGAAAGGGTCGAGCTATATATCATCTGCAGCCCATGTCCCGGATCTTAGTAATAGATGACGAACCTGATATGGGGCAATTGGTCAAGGACATGCTCCAGCCGACTGGGCACGAGATCATTCTGGCGGCCGACGGGGCCGAGGGTGTTCGCCAATCGCGCAGTTTTCATCCGGACCTGGCAATCACCGATATCTACATGCCCAACGAGGACGGACTGGAGACGATCCTCGAGCTGCGGCGATTGTTTCCCAGGATGGCAATTATAGCGATGTCCGGGCGAGACAATGCCGAGGTGATGCTTTCGGTTGCGAAAAAGCTGGGCGCTCTGGCGATTCTTCAAAAGCCCTTTGAAAGGGAGCGGTTAATTGAGCTTGTCTGCCAAGCGCTCGGGAATGGTTCTGTCCTTCCGCAGGAAACCAGCGATGAATAGCGGTCCGACTTGCGGATGCCGGTGATCAGGGCGTGTGGTTTGGGGGAAGCAAATTGTGGCGGAGGGCGAACTTAGTCAGACCGGCGACGGAGTGAATGTGCAGCCTGCGCATGATCTTCTCGCGGTGCGTCTCGATTGTGCGCATGCCGACACCGAGACGATGGGCAATTTGTTTGTTAGCGAGGCCTTCTGCGATACCTACAAGAACCTCCCGCTCACGCGGGGGTATTTTGTCGAGCAGCCGGCGCTTTTCGGCGGCGATGCGGATAATCTCGGGGCTAAAAAGCTGGCCTTGTTGCCAGGCTGTCTGGATCGCTCTGAGAAAATCTGCGGGGGAAGAGGTTTTGGGAATGAAGCCACAGGCGCCGCATTCGATGATTTTGTGGGCAAACCGGGCCGGGCTATGGCCAGAGATAAGGATGACCTTGATGTGGGGGCATCCTTTGCGCAGGGCTATGGTGAGTGCAAATCCATCCGTGTCGGGCAAATCTATGTCCATCAGGACCAGATCAGGAGAGAGTTCGCGAGCTTTGACCAGTGCCTCCTCAGCGTTGCCTGCTTCGGCAACGGCTGCGAATTCAGCGTGGTTGTCCAGGTAGTTTCGCAACCCTTTCCGAACCACTGGATGGTCATCAACGATCAGGACCTTGAGAAGAGCTTCCACGGCTGGCTTGCAGGGCGGCGTCATACTACATTCCGTGCCAGAATGTAATTTTGCGCGGATGCAACGGTTAGTCAAATTTGATGCGGCTTGCGGGGACGAGGCGGGCACATCTCGAAAGTCCCGCTACCTGCCTGGAGCACACGCCCAAGGCGCCGGGTGAGGGCACCCGCCCTACAGGCGCAGCGCCGTGGACATGTAGGCCGGGTGCCCTCACCCGGCGCGCACGGAGGGAAATGTCCGGGCTAACGGTCCATTCAAGATGCGCGGGGACGAGGCCGTCCCCGCCCCGGACAAAAAAGCGCCGGGGCGTTTGTAGAACGCGTCCGGCGCAGTTTACCGTTTGTAGGGACCCAGGGAAACTTAAGTAGGAAGTTTGCCCTTGTCTCTAAAAGCCACAAACCTTTTTCCGGCTGATTTTGTAAAAGGAATTTTTGCTTCTGGGATAAAAAAATTCAAGCACTGCTGCTTGACGGGTAAATTATGCAGCGTAGTTTAGGCTACCGGTTCCACCAGAAGACAAGGCGAGAGGATGGCTCTCGACTGAATTAGTGACATGTGAAGTGTAGTCTCGTGTCGAGAGCGTGTCCCCCTGGTGGCGAACCGTTGGGAGGGAGGTGATGATGTATGAAGGAAATGGATGAAATCAGATTGGAAGTGGAAGAGCTTGAGGAGCGGATCGCTCCATCCAATGCCAACTTCCCTCCCGGGCAGTTCCCGTCCGGCAATCCGGCGCACGCACCGGGCCAGAGTAATCCGAACGATGTCCCTGCAACTAATCCGGGCCACGACAAACCATAGTGGTCACACGCAAACGAGAAGGATCCTCACCGGCAGCTCGTTCGCGTTTTGACATTACCGGTGAGATAAACGTTGAAATAAAAGTATGCAAACGGAAAAGAACGAAATGTTATTGGAGGTTGAGGAACTGGAGGCGCGGATTGCGCCTACGATCGTACTCACGAATCCAGGAGGCAACGAGCCTCACGGAAACGGCGCGGCCAATGGTGAGGGGAATGATTATCAAAACCCGGGTGGCTCGGCACCGCCAGGCTGGAATAAGCCGTAAACCACATTCGCAGGCCACCGCCTTCCGTCAGGCAAGCAGGGGATGGAACGCGGTGGCTTCGCGGGGAACCGGCCGATCCTGAAAATCGAAATGACACAGTGCTCGCATCCGAATACGCCGCCCCAAAACGCTGCGCAGGCCTCGGCGGCGATCAAAGTGGCGGTGATGCCATTGTTTTCGACCTGGATTTACCGATGCGAACACGGGCCTGTGCACTTGAACGCGGGGCTAGAAGAGCTGACGGCGCGGCTGAGGACGGATGAGCGGAACTCGACCCGGCGAACAAACGCGGGGGGTTGGCATTACGCGTTCGATTTGTTCGAGTTACAGGAGCCGGTGGTGGAGGAGTTTCGAGCGGTAATGGAGCAGCATGTGCAGGCCTTTTTGAACCATTTCCGGCCTGAAGGGAAAAAGAAGCGGGACACGTTCCGGCTGCGGGGCTGGATCAACGTGAATCGGGCAGGACATTCCAACCTGCTGCACTGTCATCCGGGCTGCTTTTTATCGGCGACCTACTATGTGCGAGTGCCTGAGGGAATGAAGGGCGGGGAAATTTACTTTCGAGATCCGCGCGGGCCGGCCGTGGCGATGTATGAAACTCCCGGGATTGATCTGCCGTGGGTGGGAACAGGGGTGGGAGTGCCGATCGCGCCGGCGACGGGGCATTTGCTGATTTTTCCGTCCTGGTTGGAACATCGGGTGGAGCGATTTGAAGGGGAGGGCGAAAGAATATCGATTGCGTTTAATGCGACGAACGCTTAAGAGCCTTAAAAGGGTTAAAACGTTAAATCGTTAAAACGTTAAAACGTTGGAGCGGGAATGGTGGATTGATGGATTTGTGGATTAATGGATTGTTGGATTGAAGGGGACGGAGCGTCGCTGCGAAGGCTTCAAAAAAACCAAGACCATGTAGCAGCCGAGGTAACGAGGCTCTGAAATCCTTGCGCACGAGCGGGTGACATAATAATTAGAGCCTCGTTACCTCGGCTGCTACCTTCTGCGCGACGGCTGCGGGGACGAGGCCGTCCCCGCCCCTTAGCGTCAAAGCGACTTTGATGAAAAATTTTTTTGCGCGTAGAAAAATCGATGCTAGCTTAGTCAATTAGCATTCACCACAGAGTCAAACAAGAGGCTGGGAACCGTACCACCACCGCACGACCCATTGACCGGATGCGAGAAACGTTAGGGGAACGTGATAAGCGCAAGGGGCCCGGCCAATGGTGAAAATCTGCTGCGGAAAGGCGGTGACAAACGATGAAAGACGAAAAAGAGATTCGATTGGAAGTAGAAGAGTTGGAAGAACGAATCGCGCCCGATCAGGCTCCCGGCCAGTTAGGCTACGAAGGCCAGCCCGGCAACCAGGGAAATGGTTTGAAGGGCTATGAAGGCCAGCCTGGAAACCAGGGCGGCGGCAACCACAATCCTTAAGCGCTGATTCTAGGCCCGGGCCAAGGGCCATTGCCCTGGCCCCCGCGTTTGGGATCACGCCGAAATCGAGGGCAGGCTGCCTTCGTTCTTCGGCGCACCTGTTCGTACTCCCGAGGAGGCGCGTGGAGAAATCCGGCGCGCCTCCTTTGTGGAAAGTCCAAAGTCCAAAGTCCAAAGTCGGAAGCCGCAACCGATTAGCCAAATCAAGGTTCAGGGTTCAGGAATGAGATCGGGAAGCGGCGTGAGAATGGGACGAATGCCGTGAATGAAAGGCGTGGGAGCAACAAGACTATTTGGGAAACTGTTATGAACGTGCCACAGAAGGAGCTTTGCGGTTATCCGAGGCTGCGCGCGGACCTAATCGTAAGCCGGCAGGAGAGCGCGAGTGGTGTGGTGTGGGTTGTGAAAGATCCGGTGGTGGGCCGGTTTGTTCGATTTAAGGAGCCCGAATATTTTGTTGCGCAACAGCTAGACGGCGCAACTGGAGAGGAGGAGATTCGGAAAAGGGCCGAGGAACATTTTGGAAGCCGGCTCTCTGCGGATGGGCTGCGTCAGTTTCTCAGGAAGCTGGAGACGCTGGGGTTGATCGAACGGCGAGGGATGGAGCAGCCAGCGCGGGACGCGCGCAGCGCCGCGCGGCTGCGCGGAGATATATTTTCGCTGCGGCTGAAGGCGTTTGATCCGGATCGGTTTCTGGCGGCAGTGGCGCCGCGGCTGGGGTTCGTTTTCACGCCGATGTTCGCCGGTTTTTCGCTGGGCCTGATCGCCTTGGGCGCGGGGGTGTTGATTGGGAATTGGCAGGAGTTGCATCGGAGTTTCAGCGCCCTCTACCGCGTGGAGACCATTCCGTTGGCGTGGCTGACGCTGCTGTGCATTGTGGTAGGGCACGAACTTTCGCACGGACTGGCGTGCAAACGTTTTGGCGGCAAGGTGCACGAGATCGGGCTGCTTTTGATCTATTTGCAGCCGGCCATGTATTGCAACGTAAGCGACGCGTGGATGTTTCCCGAAAAAAGCAGGCGGCTGCTGGTCACGTTGGCGGGGGCGTGGTTCGAGCTGTGCGCCTGGGCAGTTGCGATGCTGTGCTGGAGGGTCACCGAGCCGGGAACCTCGCCCAATTACGTAGCGCTGCTGGTGGCGACGACTTTGGGCATCAAGACGCTATTTAATCTGAACCCGCTTATTAAGCTGGATGGTTATTACCTGCTCAGTGATTGGGTGGAGATACCGAATTTGAGGAGAAGGGCGTTTTCATACATGAGGGAACGGGTGTTTAGGCGAACGGCGCCGGAAACACGCAGGCAAGATGCCTGCGCTCCCAGGGTGAGGCGGATTTATTGGTGCTACGGGCTGCTGGCGTTGACCTATTCAGTTTGGTTGATTGGGTTCCTGCTACTTGGGCTGGGAACATTCCTGACGCGGAAATACCAGGCGTGGGGTTTGATTGGGTTCATTGCGCTGGTCACCACGATTTTCCGCCGCCCTCTGAAGCGCGGCGCGAAGGCTTTCGGTTCGCAATTTGTTCCAGGCCAAGGCATGTTGCGTCGAATGAAACGCCTGGCAAAGATCGCGCTCGTCGCGGTAGCGCTGGGCGCGGCGATGTATTTCATTCGCGCGGGGCTGCACGTGTCCGGCGAGTTCCGAATTCTTCCTTTGCACAATGCCGAGGTGCGCGCCGAGATCGAAGGAGTGATCGAGAGCGTGGTGCATGACGAAAACGACAATGTTAACGCGGGCGATTTGATCGCGCAGCTTTCCGACCGGGATTACCGGTCGGAGCTGGCGAAGGTGAAGGCGGAGATCGCGGAAAAGGACGCGAAGCTGAAAATGCTGAAAGCAGGCTCGCGTCCGGAGGAGATCGAATTGGTGCGGACGGGCGTGACCAAAGGGGAGGAGCGGGTGAAGTACGCTATCGACTACCTGGATATCGAGAAGAAACTGTTTGATCAGGCTCTTTCGTCCAGGAAGGACCTGGAGTTGGCGGAGGAAACGGCTGCACTGCGACAAAAAGAGCTTGAAGAGAGCAAAGGGACCCTGAAGGTACTTCTGGCAGGAAGCCGGCCTGAGGAGATAGAAGCCACTGAGGCGGAGATCACGCGCCTGGTTTCCCAACGCACATATCTGGAAGAAGAGTTAAAACGACTGCGCATTGTAAGCCCCATTGCCGGCATCGTTACTGCCCATCGGCTTAAGGAGAAGGTCGGCGCGACAGTAAAGAAAGGGGACTTGATCACGGAAGTGCAGGAATTGAAATCTGTGACGGCGGAAATCGCTGTGCCTGAACAGGACATTTCGGAAGTAAAGATCGGCCAGGCTGTGGTGTTGAAGGCGCGCGCGCATGTGGATGCCAGATTCACGGGGAAAGTGGTGGCGATCTCCCCCGTGGCATCGAAACCGGCCGAGGGCGTCGCGCAGCGAACCTTTATTGTGACCACGGAAATTGACAATACAGATGCGCGATTGAAGACCGAGATGTCGGGCAATGCGAAGATCTACTGCGGTGAGCGCAGGCTTTATGAGGTGATGTTCCGGCGAGTGGTGCGGTTTGTGCGTGTGGAGTTTTGGTCGTGGTGGTGAGGGAACGTGAAACGTGAAACGTGAAACGTGAAGAGCATGGGAAAGGCGTGGGCGCGCATTTGACGCGAAGGGGCAAAGAAGCAAGGACGCAATGACAGAAAAAGCAGAGGAGTGAGGTGTTGGGCCGCGACGCCGATTCGGGAGGATGATTTACATGCCGCTCGGAGAAAGTTGAGGGAAAGACCCCAGTGGCGGCTTCGATCTCTTGCCTTAAAATAGGTCACCTGCTCATTTCTTATTAAATCTTTACTATTGTGTGCAGGAAAACGGTTGTAATAGATGAAAACCTGATTCGCCCGGAGGATGCGAATTGATTGTTCGGGGCCACCTGAGTCAAGGGTAAATGAACAAAACAACGGAGAAATTATGAAACGAGGTAATAGCATCACATTTGTTATCGCGCTGGCGGCGGCCAACCTCAATCCCATTCTGCTGCGGGCGGACACGCAGGTCGGGATTGCGTTCAATCAATCCATCCAGCTCAATGCAACGGTCAATGAAACCGATTGCGACAATTCGCCGGGGCCTTACGTGACCCTGGAGGGCTCGATCATCCTGGGAGGCTTGCAGTTGGAGGTGATGTTCGCCAACAACGTCAAAGGCACCCACACCACGACGGTGACCACGAGCAACATCGTACTTATCGCCCTGGGCACGCCCATAACTATTCCCAAACAGCCGGTTCTGGGCGGAGTAGGTGGGAATCCATTCATCTGGGTTCAGCTAGTTGATAATAACGGAAATAACCTGACTGATCCCGTTTTCGCCGGGCGCTGCGTCCAAGGTTTGAACATTAACAACAGCCTCCTGAACGCCGCACTTGCAGCTCTGGTCGTCACGGCGTCGGATTGTAATAACAATCCCGGTCCATATATTACGTTTGGCGGGGGATTGTCGCTGTCCGGGATGAAGGCGCGCTTTATTTTCAGCAATAATGTGAATGGCCCCCATAACGCCACAGCCACCGTTGAAGTGACGATCATCCCTAATAACATGGTCATTAAGATTCCCAAGCAGCCGGTGCTAGGCGGTTCGGGCGGCAATCCGTTGATCTGGATCCAGTTGGAGCAGGGAGATGGGACGGCAATTGGCAGCCCGCAGTTTATCGGGCGTTGTAATCAAATTTGAGTCACTTGGCCCCGGATATTTCGCACCTCTCGGCCGGGCTCTCATTAACACCGGGCTTCAGCCCGGTGTGGCAGACTTCGGACGGCTGAAGCCGTTTCACCCGAATATTTCACACCCCGGAGCGCCGGGTGAGGGCACCCGGCCTACAGGAGCACCGGCTTTAACTTGTAGGCCGCGTGCCCTCACGCGGCGCTCTGTTGGCGTCCTGAGCGGAGTGTGAAATATTCGGGTTCAACGGCTTCTCGTGGTTCGGGGAAGCCGTTAAAACGGCTGTGAGGTTTCTGCGTTCGCCTCCACCGGGCTGAAGCCCGGTGTTAATGAATGGGGGTATGAGATGTCCAGCCTCCGCGCACTGCGCCGGTCTCATCCACAAAAACGGCCCGGCGCATTTTATGTGGGTCAGCGGCTCGCTGGATGCAGAAGAATATTGCCCGCATCAATCATCGGTTCGCCGGCGATGATGTTTGTGGCTGAGATGGAGAGATTGGTGCGGAAGGTTTCGTAACCCGGGCGGCTGAAGGAAAGGGTGACGAATTGCCAACCTGTGGGGCGGAAAATCGTTAAGGCTCTTTCGCTGGGCAGATAAAATTTGCCGTCGCGGTCGGTGAGCGCGGGTGGTTTTTCCATGAGGAGTTCGGCGCCTTTGGGTTGGCCGGCGATGCCGGGTCGGCGATGGAGGGTGCCGCGAATAATTCTTACACTTGCTAGTGGCAGTTTGGTCTCGGCAGCAATGACCTGGCCGGTTACGGCTGGGGAAGTGTAAGGGCCGAAGCGAGATGACTTGCAGCCGGCTGCGACAAGGAGCGCTACGATCAAAATGGATCGTCTCCTCACGGGAAATCCTCACGCGATGAGACGTTCATATTCCTTGTGCGTTCCGATCCAAAACCATGTAACGGTCCCTTTTGATTCGATTCCGAGCGCTCTGTAATCTTCGCTTACCCGAGCGACCCAATAATCGCCAACCTTTTTAAAATGCAGGGAAGGGTGCCAGTGGTTGTCTCGCCAGAGCCGATAAGCTTTGTCAGCAAGGCGCCGTGCCTCGGGCTGCAAGGCGTTGTAATGCGCCCAAAATGCCGTGGTCGCCCGCGAATTCACTCCGGAAAGGGGCGGGTCTTGCCGTCGCGAAGTTCCGCAACCGCCTCCTGCGCGACTTTATTAAGCTTGCCCGCACAGATGTCGCGCTCGATCTGCTGATCCCAGAGTTCGGCTTCGTATTCACGAATCCAACGGCTTAATTCGAATACTTCATCGGGAGGAAGTTTCTGCACCTCACCAATAATTTCCGCCGTACTCATAGCTCTAAAGTAAGCATTCCTAAAGCGTTGGTCAATAAATGGCGTCAGGTCGCAGGGCCGAACCAGGTCGAACCCTTAGCCAAGACATCTCATACCTCGCCGCAAGAATTGAGAACCACAGAGGCACAGAGACACTCTAATTCTATTTTCTGCTCTGTGCCTCTGTGTCTCTGTGGTTCATTTAAAAAGGGACTCCGTACGTCGTCCCTTACAAGGTAGGGCTCTTGACAAACTTTCGTTTCGTGCGATTAGTCCGGTAGCAGTAAATGCAGCCTAAGTTGGCTCTCCTTCCTGAGGGCCGACGCGGGGGACCCAAAGTCCCGGACGA
>PSRM01000265.1 GCA_003176045.1 Verrucomicrobiota bacterium
GTCCGCGCCTGAGTCTCTCCTCGCTGCACTGCCCGCCCGCCCACGTCCCGCCCCGTCAAAATGAGAATTGCTGCTTCACGTTTCACGTTTCACGCATCACGCCTTCCCATCCGTAGAATACCCATGCACCCGAGGCTTGTCTTTTGCTCGGCCGACCATTACACTGTGACTAGATATGAAGAACGATGTCGTTCCAATCCAGATTCGAGGCATCCTTCCAGCCAACAGCGGTTGCGCCGTCTTCGTGGGCAACGATGACAAAGTCTTCGTCATCAACGTGGAACCGACTATGGGAGCCATCATCGGCATGTTCCTCCGGGAAACCCCCAAGGAGCGCCCCCTGACCCACGACCTCATGCAGAGCATTTTCAAGGGCTTCAGCATCACCGTCGAACGAGTCGTCATCACTGAATTGCGGAACTCGACTTATTACGCCCGGCTCATCCTTCAGCAGCAAAACGAGCTGGCGCGCAAAATCGTCGAGATAGACGCCCGGCCCAGTGATTGCCTGGCACTGGCTACGGCCCAAAAGAAACCCATCTACGTCGCCAACGCTCTCTTCGAGCAAGTCGAAGACATGAGCGAAGTGCTCAACAAGATCAACGAAAACGGCGAAGAGTCCGAATAAGCCCTTGTAGCGCAGATTTCCAATCTGCTGTGTCGCAGGTTTCCAACCTGCGAACGGTCCATAGCTCACCACCTTGCGGATTTGCAAATCAGCTAGCGCATCTCTGTCGGGTGCTTGGATTTTTCTTGAAGTTTGAAGTTTGATGCTTGAAGTTTCTTCTCAGCCATGGCCTCACGTACTTCCAAAGCCCCGTCCGCGCCCTCGCTCACGCTGATCTGCGGCGAGGACGAATTCGCCGTCAAAGAGCGCGCCAAACAGCTCTTCGCCGAATGGACAAAAGCGCTCGGCGGAATGGACCACGAGATCATTGATGGCGCGGCCGCACACAGCGGTGAGGCCCTCAAAGCCCTGAGCAAGCTGCGCGAAGCTCTCCAAACGCTTCCGTTCTTCGGTTCCGGAAAAGTTATATGGCTCCAGAATTGCAATTTTCTGGGCGAAGAGCGGGCTGCAACCTCGGAAGATGTAACCGAATCCCTCGCCGACCTGGCGCAGGAACTCAAGGAGTTCAAATGGGACAACGTGAAGCTCCTCATCAGCGCCGGGAAAGTGGACAAGCGGAAAGTCTTTTATAAGGCGATTGAAAAGATTGGCGCCGTGGTGAACCTCACCAGTTGGTCGGTGGGCGACAAAGATTGGGCCGACCAGGCCTCCCTCTGGGCCCGTAAAGCCATTCGCGAGCGCGAAAAGGAGATTGCGCAGGATGCACTCCAGGAACTGATTGAGCGCGTGGGCGTTACGGCTCGGCAATTGGAGAGTGAGATCGAAAAACTGGCGCTGTACGTCGGTGAGAAAAAGGAGATCGAACTCGCGGATGTGACGGCCATCTGTGCCCGCAGCAAAACAGTCCGTGCTTTTGCGCTTGGCGATGCGCTGGGCGCGCGCAATCTACCGGAACTGCTCAGCCGCTTGGATGAGGAGCTTTGGGAAGTGAAACTCGATCCAAAGAAATCGGAGATCGGCCTCCTCTACGGCTTGATTTCAAAGGTGCGCGCGATGATTTTGCTCAAGGAAATGTTGCGCGAGGGCTGGGTAAAGCCCGAGGCCGATTATTACAGGTTCAAGTCGCAACTGGACCGCGTCCCCGCGGATAAACTGCCACAGGACAAGCGGTTCAATCCCCTCGCGCTAAATCCGTATGTGCTCTTCAAAGCCGTGGCGCATGTGAACCGTTATACGCAGGAGGAATTGGTCCGCGCCATGGACCTCTTGCTCGTGTGCAATCAGCGGCTGGTATCCAGCAGCCTCGATGAATCATTGGTATTGCAGCAGACTTTGGTGCAGATTGTAGGGTCATGAGCGAGCCATCGGCCAAACTGTCTGTGCTCACAGGCAAGGATTTTGCCTGCGTCAAAATCGCCGGCTGGGCCAAGTTCGATTCGAGCATTGATTTCCGGGTGCTGGTCAACGAGTTGCTCCAGCGCGGCTGCCCGCTTTTTGTGCTCGAACTCTCCGAGTGCATGTTGATGGACAGCACCTTCCTTGGCGTTTTGACGGGATTCGGTCTGAGGACCAGCCAGGCCCGTAAGGACGGCGGCGGCCCCGTTATCGAACTCCTCAACCCAAATACGCGCATTGTGGGTCAATTAGAGGAGCTCGGCGTCCTGCACCTTTTCAGAGTCTCCCAAGGCACCCTTTGTGCGCCGGACGGTACCGAAAGCAGGGTGCACGAGCATATCGCCTCGCCAAAGGAGGAAGTGCAGCGCGCCTGCCTCGAAGCTCACCGCACCTTGATGGAGGCGAATCCGCAAAACGTCCCGAAATTCAAAGATCTCACGCAATTCTTGGCTGAGGATTTGAAGAAGGGGAAGAGCGGGTAGAGGGGCTTGATAAAAGGTGTGGCTTCAAGTCCATTTCACGGACCTCAGACTTAACGCAAAGGAAGATAAGAAGAAGACTAACCGGGAATGAACGCGAATAGAGGCGAATTATTTCCGTGATTCGCGTTTATTTGCGTTTATTCACGGTTGCCGCTGCTTCTTTCGCCTTTGCGTTAGAACCTTCTCCCTGGAACCGATTGCGCAATCCAGAATTCAAGACATGCGCCGTTGCCGATAATGCTCTAAACTTGGTTCGGCGACAGCATGAACCTGTCCTCAGTCATCTCGAAGATGAAATCGCCCAAGACCAGGCGCGGGAAATGGTTGCGTTGGGCGGCGGTCGTGCTTCTGGTTTACACAATCACCGGCTTTTTCATTCTGCCGGCGATCATCAAATCGCGACTCATCAGCAAACTCCCAGATCTCACGCACAGGCGGGCTGTGGTCCAAAGCGTACGGATGAATCCTTACGCGCTGTCGCTGACGGTTCGTGGGCTCTCCCTGACCGAAACCAACGGAGAATCGTTTGCGGGATTCGACGAGTTTTACGGCAGATTTTCGCTCTTCTCCGTGTTCCGCTGGGCCTGGAGCTTTAGCGAGGTTCGCCTGACGCATCCGACAGCCAACATCCTGCGCGGCAAGGATGGTGAGTTTAATTTTGCGAATCTGTTTGCGAGCAAACCGGCGGCGCAAGCCCAGCCCCAAAAGCCGTCCACTCGGCTGCCGATAGTCCTCATCAGTCAAATCGTTGTGACCAATGGCAACCTTGCATTTTCCGATCTCACTCGGTCCGCCCCATTGCAGATCGTCTATAGCCCGATAAACCTGGCCTTGAGCGATTTGACGACCAAACGGAACAAGAACGGACTTTACTCACTTGCCGTATCCACGCAGAAAGGCGGGGACTTCACCTGGCAAGGCACGATAATGGCAAACCCGCCTCGATCTGCCGGCACATTTACCCTGCGAGGGATGGTGTTGAAAACCTATTCGCCATACCTGGGCGATTTCGCGAAGGCTGATATAACCAGTGGGCTTCTGGATATCGCAACCGATTATCAATTGCAGGCCGGGGAAGGCCCGCTCCAATTTGAGACCACAAACACCGCCGTGAAGCTCACTAATTTCAAAATCGCAGCAAATGATACCGGCGAAATATTGCTCGCTCTGAACGACGTTGAGGTGAGCGCCGCCTCAGCGAGCCTCGAGGAGCGCCGCGCTCGCGTCCCGCTGATCACCGTTCGAGGCGGTTCCTTCCTTGCGCGGCGCGAGAAGGACGGCCTGTTGAATTGGTTGAAGTTGCTAGTGCCCCAAACCAACGCCCCTGCATCCAACAACCCCGGCCTGGCCTGGAACGCCGCCCTTGATGAATTGAACCTCGAAAGCTTCGCCGTCACAGCCGACGACCTAGTTCCACCCTCCCCTGCGCACCTTGGATTGGACGACTTGCATATCAATGTGACAGGAGTTTCAAACCAAACCAATAGGCCCGTGACCGCCACCATCTCTTTCAACTGGGGGGATGGAGGCAAGGCCAAAGTCGTAGCCCAGGGAACGCTGCTGCCGCCCGCGGGCGAGGCAAAGATCGAACTTGAAGGACTCGCGCTGCCTCCCATCCAGCCGTACGTGGAGCAGCAGGCCCGCGCCGTCCTGAACAGCGGCAAGCTCAACGTCGCTGGCACCGCCCGCTACGGAACGCCGAACTCCGATTCGGCGCGAACCGCCTCGCCTCTGATTGAATTCAATGGCGATATATCCATCGACAACTTCGCCACAATTGATTCCGTCTCTTACCAGAACCTCGCCAAATGGGATGCCCTCGCCTTGCGCGGCATCCACGCCACACTTCAGACCAATGCGTTGAGCGTGGACGAGGTCAAGTTCACGGGATTACAAAGCTGCCTCATTGTTGCCTCCAACGGCCAATTCGCAGTGCAATCGCTGCTGAGACAGCCAGCGATTGCATGGGACGACGTAAGGAGTCCCGCCTACCCAGCCCAGTCTCAGAAGGGACTCCTTACGTCGTCCCCTACGGGAGATTCCTCCGCTTCGTCCCCTGCTCAGTCCGCGCTTCCAATTAAAATCAGCGCTCTAACCTTCGAAAAATGCTCATTCCGCGCTGCCGATCAGTCTCTTACACCCCATTTCGACACGAGCATCGAGGATTTCAACGGCACGATTCGGGATATCACATGGCCGGGCCTGACTAAAGCGTCCGTGAACATTCATGGCAAGGTGAGCGCGCTCTCGCCGTTCGACATCACGGGCGCCGTTGTTCCCGACCCCAAAAATCCATTCCTGGACGTTAAGCTGGCACTCAAAAACGATGACCTCACCCCATTCACTCCTTACACCGAGAAGTTCGCAGGGTATCCGCTGAACAAGGGGAAGCTGAGCTTCGACCTTACTTACAAAATCGAGAATCGGAAACTCCAGGCGGCCAACGTCGTCACGATTGACCAATTCACATTTGGCCCGCGAAACGACAGCACGAATGCTACGAAGTTACCCGTAAAGCTCGCTGTGGCATTGCTTAAGGACCGAAACGGACGAATCAGCCTCGATCTGCCCGTGACCGGAAGCATGGACGACCCCAAATTCAGCATGAGCGGCCTGGTAGGGAAAGCGATCATGAACATCATCCTTAAGGCCGCCACTTCCCCTTTCTCTTTGCTTGGCGCTATGTTCGGCAAGGGCGAAGAACTGCAGTACGTGGATTTCGCCCCCGGCAGCGCCTCGCTGGAAGGTGCGGAGACCAACAAACTCGCCACGCTCGCCAAAGCCCTTTTCGAAAGACCTGCGCTCAGCCTCGAAATCAGCGCGAGTGTTGAATCGGTCTCCGACCGTGAAATGCTCTCGCGGCAGAATCTCAAAGAGAGAATGAAGTCTTTACGCCTGGATGAGTTGGCCAAACGCGGCAAGCCAGTGCCTCAGGCCAGTGAATTCCAGCTCGAACCCGCGGACTACATCCGGCTCCTGCGGAAGACCTACAAGGAAAAATTCGGAATAGATCCCGAACGAGCGCTGCGCGAGGCGCAGCAAGCTCAGGAGGCGACGAATAGCTCGCGGGTGCCGTCGCGAGGACTCGCAGCTGCTGCGCCCAGGCGCGAAACCACCCGTGGGGCTACGGCGCTGCTCTCGCCAGTGAACACTGGACCCACATCAAAAAGACCCAAATTACCGCCCACAACCGCAGGAGGCACGGCTCCAGCAAAGCCAAAGACTCAGGAAGACCTGGTGATCGCGGAAATGGAACGCCGTCTCATTGCGGCCTCTCCCGCAACCGACGACGACATGCTCAACCTGATCAAACAACGGACTGCAGCCGTCCAAAGATTCCTGCTGGACGATGGGGAGGTCACGACCGAACGGATTTTTCTAGTCGCTCCAAAACGTGTTGATCCAACGGCCAAAACGACGGCAAGGGCGACGTTTTCATTGGAGTGAGCGGACCGCGGCTCGCGTAGCGCAGGCTTCTCATCGGCGGTCCTAAAAAATCGTCACCATCAACCTTGGCGCAAAACGAAAGCGGCGGAATGCGCCGCACTCTCCCGCACTGCGCGCACTGCGGGACTTCGCGACTTCGTCAGCGCGGCCTGCCTCGCGAAGCGTTTGGAGCTTGCAAACCAGGGCAGATTTTAGCCAGGAGTAGAAACTTTTCTCTAAATGGGGCAAAAAGCATATAAGTTCTTGGTGCTCAGAGGGTTACGTGATGAACTACAGGTTTTGTTTCTAGTGAGTGCGCGTCATTCCCGCGCTTTCGATTTCGAACGTACAACAATCTACTTCGGATTGGAGGCCCGCAGAACGCCGCGTGAGGGCACCCGGCCTACAACGCCATGCCGTGGTTCATGTAGGCCGGGTGCCCTCACCAAGCGCTTCGGAGTACACGTCAAGGTTTAACGGCTTCCCAACCATGCCCTTAATCTCCAGGCAAACGAATTTTAACGATTGTTGCGGAGGCGGCAGAGACAGGAATCGTCAGAGGACCGTTCCCAGGTTGAGGAAGCGGGGCCCATTTGCCCTGCCATTCGCCGGTGTTAGTTATGGTCGCATTTCCCAATGAAATTCCGTTAGTTGCAGAAACATTATTATTGGGGGCCTTGAGGTACATTATCCCGACGGAATCTTTGCCGGTAATGCCTTTGACAGTGACTTCCGCGTCACGTCCGTATTCGCCATGTTCTTTATTTATGACGGTCAGATATAGGTTGGTGGAATCCATCACTCCGTAAGCTCTCATGCCGGTTCTGGAAATGGTCACCGGCACAACTCGACCATGGCCGCCGAGGTCAAACGCTTTGATTCCGTAGCCCTGGGGGCGGCTCTGGTAATTTCCGGCGGCGTCTTTGCAAATGGTAATGTTGTACAT